>LJUE01000139.1 GCA_001303885.1 Planctomycetes bacterium SM23_32
TTCTCGTCGAAGCCGCCCGCTATCCAGTCGCCGGGCGGGATGGTGATGCGCACGCACCGCAGGGCGCCCAGCTCGCCCGTCTCCTTCAGGCGTTCCACCTCGGCCCTGGCGCGGATGGTGGCCGGGTCGCTGCGCTTGTGGTAGCCGACCATGATCCAGGTGCCGCTCTCGCGCACGGCCTCTGCGATCCGCTCGCCCACCTCGACGGAGCCGGCCAGGGGCTTCTCGATGAAGAGCGGGACGCCGGCCTCCAGGAGCTCGGGCACCAGGACGCCGTGGCGCGTGAAAGGCTGCGAGGCGACGATGGCGTCCAGCTCCTCCGCCTCGATCATCGCGCGGTGGTCCGGGTAGATGCGCGGGACCCCGTAGCGGGCGGCCACTTTGCGGCCGAGTTCGGTGCGCAGCTCGGCGACGGCGACCACGCGGCAGGCGGGCAGGACGGCGTAGTTGCTCAGGTGGGCGGCCTGGCCCATGGCCCCCACGCCCACGAATCCCACTCTGACGGGTTCGCCCACGCTGCCTCCTCTGCCTGTGCCGGCTGTCACTTCAGGCGCCGCGCCGGCCTTGCGGCGGGGCGGACCTTGTCGTTCAGGGCCTTTCACTTCGCCGTCAGGCAGAACTCGACCAGCTCGTCCACCTCGCCGATGGCCAGCGCCATGCGGTGGTCGGCGCAGCCGTAGTAGACGTAGAGCTTGCCGTCCTCTGTCTCCACGGCGCCGCTGGTGAAGACCACGTTCGGCGTCTGCCCCATGCACTCGTAGTCCTTCTCGGCGGCCAGTATGTAGCTTTCGGGCGCGGCGACGATCTTCCAGGGCTCTTCCAGGTCCAGCAGCATCGCGCCGAGGTAGTAGTTGTTCGACGAGCAGGTGACGCCGACGCCGTGGTAGATCTCCAGCCAGCCCTCGTCGGTCCTGATGGGGATGGCGCCGGCGCCGGTCTTCATGTGGCCCCAGGCCAGGTGCGGCATGTCGAGCGGGCGGCTGTTGCCCCAGTAGGTCAGGTCGGGCGACTCGCTGTACCAGATCCGGCTGCCGCCGCCCGGCAGTTCGGGCCGCTCCAGCCGCGCGTAGTTGCCGCCTATCTTCTCGGGGAAGAGCACGGCGTTGCGATTGGACGGCACCGAGCAGCCGGGCCAGGGCTCGAAGTGCACGAAGTCCGTCGTAGTCGCCAGCCCGATGGTGCAGTGCAGCGGCCCGATCCACATCGCGTGGTAGCAGTAGTAGACGCCGTCCATCTGCGTGATGCGCATGTCGAAGCGATGGCTGCCATACCGCTTCTCCACTTCGCGCAGGGGGTAGACGATGGGCTCGGGACGCACCTCGAAGCGGAACCCGTCCTCGCTGGTCGCCACGCAGAAGTCCGAGCGGCGGCGCAGGTCCTCCACCCGGAGCACCAGCAGGAAGCGGTCCCCGAACCGCGTCGCGCCGGCGTTGAAGACGGCATAGCAGGGGAACGGCATGTCCTCGGGGCGGAGGATCGGGTTGCCCTCGTACCTCTTCAGCAGACTGCCGGCGGCGCTCATGGTCCCATCTCCCTTCAGCAGCTTGGGTCGAGTTGCCGGCCGCTCCGGCGGGCGCTATCTGATGCGGACGGGCTTGCCGCCCTGCGCGGCGGACGCGAGCACGGCCGAGGTCAGCTTGACGCCCCTGAGCCCTTCGCGCGCGGGGGCCAGCGTCTGGCCCTTGCCGCGGACCGCGCGCAGGAAGTCCCTGGTCTCGGCCAGCAGGTTGTCGGACTCCTTGGCCACGGTCTCGCGGCGCACCTTCCGGCCGCCTGTGTGGATGAACTCGGCCTCATTGGGGCTGCGGAACAGCACCGTCACCTTCTCGCAGACGACCCGGTAGCTGCCGGTCCACTCGCCCGGCACGGCGCAGTTCGAGCCGACGATGCTGCCGAGCGCGCCGTTCTTGAACCGCATGGCGGCGACGCTGGTGTCCTCGACCGTGTAGCCCTCGACGTCGCCGTGGCAGAGGTTCGCGGCCAGACCGCAGACGCTGGCCACGTCGCCGAACAGGTGCAGGGCCACGTCGTAGGTGTGGATGACCTGCTCCAGGACCTGCCCGCCGGCCTGCGCCTTGTCCCGCCACCAGGGGCCGTGCAGAGCGTTGCAGAAGTAGCGCCCCTGGAATAGCGTCGGCCGGCCGGCCGAGCCGTCCTCGATCATCTTCTTCAGCTTCCTCACCGCCGCTCCGTAGCGGCTCATGTAGCCGACCTGGGAGACGACGCCGGCCTTCTCGATGGCGCGCACGATGCTGGCGGCGCGGCCGGGCTCGACGGCGATGGGCTTCTCCAGGAACAGGTGGATGCCCTTACGCGCTGCCTTCTCCTCCTGGCCGACGTGGGCGCCGGGCGGAATGCAGACGTAGAGCGCGTCCGGCGCCTGCTCCTTCAGCATCTGGTCGAAGTCGGTGTAGACGGCCGCCCTGCCGCCCGTGAGGCGCTGGCTGAGCGCCTCGGCGCCCTCCAGGGCGCAGATTGCCGCCAGACTGACGCCGCGCTCTTTGACGAGGCGCTGACCGTGCTGATACCCCATGCCGCCGGCGCCCAGGATGCCCACCTGCAATGCCATGTTCCGCTCCTCCAGAGGTCCCGGTTCGCGGGAAACGGCGGCCCATCATAACCCAGCCGGTCGCTCGCCACCAGGGCAGGCCTGGTGCAGCTTTCTCGAGGCAGGGCGCGGCCTCTACTGCGCCGCTGTCAGGCGTGCGTGCAGGTCGGCGTAGGTGCCCGTCTCCAGCCCCAGTTCGCGCGCCAGGGCGAAGGTCAGCTCGAGCATCCGCATCTGCGGGTCGAACCGGGCGAGCGACCACGGGTGCCAGATGAGCGAGACGAACGTCAACGCCTCGCGCGCCGCCCGTTCGATGAAGCAGCGGTTGACGGCCGCCTCCTCCTCGGGCGTCTCGATGAAGCGCGGCGGGATGGCCTCGGGCATCTCCGGCGGCCAGAGCGTGATGCGCAGGGGGCCCCAGGCGTTGTTGTCCTTCAGCAGGTTCTCGTGCCAGCCGTGGGCGGGCAGTTCCCACAGGCCCGGGAAGCCGTCGCCGGCGTAGCTGAACGGCTGGCTGAGCGGCGCGGGGAGGCTGTGGTGCAGGCCCCACGCCAGGCTGCTGACGTAGCGGAAGCCGGCGTCCGCTATGAGCCGGAGCAGGTCCGGGGCGCCCTTCAGCCCGTCGGCGAAGCCGCAGGCGGGGCGCACGCCGAGACACGGCCGCTCGAAGACGCGCTCGGCCCACTCCTTCCCCAGCCGCACCTCGCGCCGTGCCTGCTCGGGCGATGCGGCTTCCCCGCAGAAGGGGTGGTCCCGGAGCACCTGGTGGGAGTAGGTGTGCGAGGCGAGCTCGAAGAGCGGGTCGTCGAGCAGGTCCCGGTAGGCCGCGCCGTCGGATTCGAGCAGCGTGCCGAGCACGAAGAACGTGGCCGGCATCTCGAGCCGCCGGTGCACGGCGGCGATGCGGCGGCAGGCCTTCAGGCACTCGCCCGACTCCACGTCGTAGGCGGCGATGTAGAGCGTCACGTTATCGCCCCTTTTCTGCTCCTGCTCATCCTCCGCGCTCCTCCAAGGCTTCAGAGGGCGGGCCTGCTCGGCTGCCCCGAGCCTGTCGAGGGGCCTTCGCCCTCGTCCGTCGGGTGCGCGTTGCGGGCGCCCGTCCGCTTACAGCCACGGCGCCGCGCCCCGATCTCTGGTGCAGTAGGCCGCCAGCACCTTGTTGACGCCGTCGGCGATGTGGCGGCAGTCGGCGGCGGTGTACCACTGGTTCAGGTGCACGCTGATGACGCGGTCGAACAGGTCGTCGGCCACGGGGCAGTCGCCGCGGCCGTACTCGATCTTGCCGCCGGCGCGCACGTAGTGTGGGCATCCAAAGGGGCAGCCCTCGCCGGTCGGCGACTCCCCGAGCGTGATCGGGTACATGTAGGAGTACTGATGCCAGTCGGGTGAGGCCCCCTCGCTGCGCATCCACGCGTTGACCCCTTCGGCGTTGAGGGCCTGCGCGATCTGCCGGCCCAGCTCCAAGGTCTCCGGGAAGAAGCGGAGCAGGTAGCCGACCTCGCCCTCGGGGTCGTTCAGCTTCTGCGGCGTGATCTCGGCGTAGGTGCGCAGGCGCTTGAGGATGCGGGTGCGCACCGTGCGGAACCGCCTGACCACGGCCGGCAGCTTGCGCAGTTGCACGGCGTCCATCGCGGCTTCCAGCTCGGTCATGCGGTAGTTGGTGCCGGCGAACAGCTCGCCCTCATGGCGCGGGGCGGCGAAGCGGTCGGGCCTCCACAGGCCGCCGCACTCGGCGAGCTGGCTGGCCCGCTCCCACAGGCGCTTCCTGTCGGTCACCAGCAGGCCGCCCTCGCCGGCGCCCACGATCTTGTAGGCCGAGATGCTGAAGCAGCCGACGTCGCCGAACGTGCCGACCAGCCTGCCCCGGAAGGAGGCCCCGGAGGACTGGGCGCAGTCCTCGACCACCGCCAGTTTGTGCCGGCGGGCGATCCGCATGATGGCCCGCATGTCGCAGACCCCGCCCATCACGTGGGTCGGGGCCACGGCGACGGTGCGCGGGGTGATCAGCTCCTCGAACGCGGCCGGGTCCATGTGGAGCGACTCGTCCACGTCGCAGAAGACGGGCACGCCCCTGGCCGTGACTACGGCCGCCGCGGTGGCCATGAAGCCGATGGCGGGGCAGATGACCTCCTTGCCCGGCCCGACGCCGACCGCCACGAACGCCGCGTGGAGGGCCGCCGTGCCGGAGTTCAGCCCCAGGGCGTGCCTGACCCCGAAGGTCTCGCGCGCCGCCCGCTCGAAGCGCTGCACGCAGGTCTCCTTGAGGTCGGAGTAGTAGTTGGCCAGGAACGGTCCGCCGCCCATGTCCTCCTCGGCGATGGCGGCGCGGACCTTCCTCAGCGCGGTGGGCGAGAAGCCGAACCGTCGGGCGACGGCCATGAACTCCTCGATGCCGACCTTCGGTCTGCCCTTCCCCTCGATGCGGCCGACGGCCTTCAGTCCGCCCTGAAGGGCGAGCTTCTGCTCTTGGCGGCGCTCTGGCATGTGGTCTGTCTCCGAAACGGCGGTCCCGCGCAGGTGGGATGCTCCGCGGTCCGCGGATTCTAAGAGGGGCGGTGCGCGGCTGCAAGCCCTGGCCGCCCGGGGCCGCGTCAGGGCGGGCCGGGCTCCCACGGCGCCGAGCGGTCCGCGGCGGGCGTGGGGCCGGTGACCGCGTCGGGCACGGCGATCCAGGGCGCGTTGCGCACGGCCCGGGCGAGGTCCTCCCCGGCGACGGGCACGGGGTCCAGCACCAGCTCCGGAAGGTGGTAGATCCGGATGAACGAGTCGTAGAAGTCCGGCTCTCTCTGCGGCAGCACGAATGCCTTGGCTGCGTGGCCGTCCTCGTCTATGTGGGCGAAGTAGGCCTTCATGAACAGGCCGTCGCCCCTCTTGCTGCTGAAGGTGATCCAGCGGCTGTTGCTGGACCAGGCGTGCCACGAGTCGGACTGGTCGCTGCTGCACTCCAGCCGGCGGCGCTGCCCCGTCTGCAGGTCCATCAGGTAGATGTCCGCCTCCTTGTCGAAGGCGGGGAAGCTGCCGTAATCGGAGAGGCAGAACAGCAGGAAGCGGCCGTCCGGCGAGGCCCGGGGCAGCGTGATGCTCGAGCCGACCTGCTCGGCGGACAACACGACCTCCGGCTGGCCCCAGCTCGCCGTCGCCGCCTCATAGCCGATGCGCATCAGGTCGTACTTCACCTCGTTGTAGTGCGGCGGCGGGGTATCGGCCTCGGGGGGCCACAGCAGCGGCGCGTTGCAGTAGTAGAGGTAGCGGCCGTCGGCCGACCAGGCGGGCCACGTCTCCAGCCGGTCGGGCGCGGAGATGGCCTCGGTGGTTATGACACGCCGTGAGTCAACGACGTAGACGGCCAGGTCAGAGACGAGGTCGGTCCCTTCGCGCACCTCGGCGTCGGCCGAGTGGAAGAATTGCTGCACCTTGTTCGTCGAGAAGGCCAGCGCCCGCCCGCTGGGGTGCCAGGAGGCGAACGCGGCCGGCCGGGGGTTGAAAGTCGTGCGAGTGTTCACCTTGGAGACGCGGTCCCCCTCGATCAGGAGCATGCCGACGCCGTAGTCTTCCCAGCCGCTGCGGACGTGGAGGATCATCTTCTGTGCGCTGTTGTTCAGGAAGGTGTGGCAGTTCATGCACCCGTCGAAGGACTGGTTGTCGAGGATGAGCCGCCTGCCATAGTCCTCTACGTTCCGCTCGTATATCCTCATCTTGCTGTACCAGTTGTAGATGACGTTCATACCGCGGTAGACCAGGTAGGGGTCTATCTCCTCGTGCGCGATGGCGTTCGTGATCGTCTCGAAGGCCTGCCAGGAGTCGTCGGCGCCCTGCACGTAGACGTCGAAGCGGAGCTGCTCGCCGCGGTTCTGCGCGAGCAGCCGCTTCCAGGGCCCGAGGGGTATCTGCACTGCCGGCTCCTGCGAGCGGACCTCGATGGACTGGCCGCGGGCCGAATGCACCTTCACGTGGTACCGGATGCCGGGCTCGGCAATGCAGAAGTTCAGCGGTGCGATGTTCGGCGGGATAACGCTGTCCGCATAGTCGGGCCTGATGTGGGGGCGCCGCTGCACGGGGACGG
>LJUE01000140.1 GCA_001303885.1 Planctomycetes bacterium SM23_32
GTTTGCCGCATGAGCGCCTGCGAGGATCCATGGCCCGGGTGCAACGGAAGCGTCAGCGTGCCGCAGAACTTGTCGCGGTGCGTAGGTGACACCTTCAACCGGAGAATGTTCCTATGCAGCGGGAGAAAGCGAGTCTCAGAATGCTCGGTCGCCTGTCACAGACCATAGGGGCTGCTCTCGTGGCCAGTGGGTTCTACGTGGCGTCTCTGCACTGGTACTCGCTGGCCGGATTGGGGGAGGCGTCGGCCGGACATATCCTGCTGCCAGCGACGGATTTGGAGGTGGCTCGTCTTCTGCAGGGAATGGGCGCTGGCGTTCTGCTGGCTGCGGTGGCCGGGGCCTTGCGGCACGCCCTGGCCAAGGTGATGAGCTCTGCTGCATAGGCGTTCCCCCGGATGCACAGGTGGCTCGGTTAGCCATCTGCGCCACACCGGCGTGGAGTTCAGGCTATCCGGCTTGACAGGTCGGGCTGGAACTGTTCGGTCCGGCACCCGGACCGGTTCAGCGGACAACAAGAGGACCTTCCGGTGCCGAGTCAACCTCCTGAGGCCGCGTCGTAGCTCGGTCCGGATGGGGCGGGAGCGACCGCTCTCCATCGTGCCGCGGAGTTCGGGCGCGCTGCGATCGCCGAGCTACTGCTGGAGCAGGGAGCGGACATCAATGCGGTGAACAACGACGGGGAGACGCCGCTGGATTACGCTGGGCACTCCTGGCATCTTGGGATGGTAGTCATGCTCCTGCGGTGTGGAGCATGCCGCGGGGGACACGGGCCGCCGAATGCCGGGCTCGATGCCGAGGACGTGTTGCTCGTCAGGGAATGCCTGGGGGGGTATATCGCCACGAGCAAGGAACAGGGATGGGGACAGCCGACGGAGGAATCCATCGAGGGTCCCCCCGAGCGCTACAGCGACTACGGATGGCGGCTGGGGACGTGGTTCATCTCGGGGACTGCCGAGGAGTGCCAAGCGCTGTACCGTGGGGACCCGACCTTCGCGCCTTGGCTTCGGCTGAAACGGGTGGGCGAAGGCTACCGGATCGTGGGCAAGGTGGGCTCCTGATCCTGATTCCGTGAGCCGGGTGTCCGTCCCGTACGCCGACCGACGTCTCTGTCAAGCGGAATCTGCTGGGGGAGCAGGTTCTTCTCTCCTTTCTCTGCCCTTGACGAAGCGTTCGTAGGCGCTCTGGGCCTCTTGGAGGCGTCTCTTGTCCTCGGCCGCCCTCACGGTGCGTCCCCGCACGCCCGTGCTGTCTGGCCATTCCCTTGTTCGTCTCATGACAAGCCACTTCCCTAAGCCTAGGCCGTGCAACGGCTTGGGGCTTGCGGTATGCGGCTTGACAGGCCTGCCGGGCTGCCTTATGATTCCCCTTCGCCTCAGCCGGGCTGTGTCCGGTCGGACTGATTGCCGTCGCGCGACACGGGTGGGACTGCGGGCAAAGACGCGGCACGCCTGGCGGCCAGCATCAGGAGGCGGTGGCGCATGAGTGGCCCCTTTGAGCGTGAGGAGCGGGTGGATTCGAGCGAACAGGAATCGGCTCAGCACAGCGGGCAAGGCCTCAGAGGGAACCTGTTCAAGATCGTTGCCGGATTGACCGGTCTTGGCATCCTGGCCGGCGTGGGGTACGGCGTGCTGGTTGACCGGGGTCCGGGCCGGGACGCAGACTCCCTGCCAGCAGCGACTGTCAAGCGGGGCGACCTTACGGTGAGCGTCACCGAGGGGGGGGCCTTGCAGGCGATGGACTCCTTCGTGGTGAGGAATGAGGCGCAGGCCCCCTGGGACCCTCAGTCCGAGTATAAGAGAGCCATCTTCTCCATAGTCGAAGAGGGTACCCTCATCACCGAGCAGGACGTTGAAGATGGCATGGTGCTTGTCAGATTCGACGCGTCCGATCTGGAGGAAAGGGAAGCCCAGATGCAAATCTGGTCCTATAACTGGGAAACCGCCTGCACCCAGGCCAGAGAGGACTACGAGATTCAGAAGAAGCGGAGCCAAGGCGACATTGCACGTGCGATGCTGAACGTCAAGTTCTCCCGTATGGAACTGGAGCGCTACCTTGGCGCAGATCGGGCGGCCGAGGTGCTGAAGGAGGAAGGCGGCTTCGCTGATCTGGCAGACGACGCCGGGCTGGGCGGCAGAGCCCGGCAAGAGCTGCGCGCATACGCGGCACAGGTGGAACTTGCCGGCGAAGAGCTGTCCCTGGCCCAGGAAAAGCTCCGGTGGGCCAAGCAGTTGCATGAGAGGAACTGGATCAGCGAGACGGAGTTGAGGGCGGATGAATTGCTCGTCAACCGCCGCAAGAGGGAGCTGGACGCAGCTGAGGAGGAGCTGCGGCTCTTCAAGCGCTACACGGTCCCGAAGGAGGCCAAGCGGCGGTACAGCGACCACGCGGAAGCCGTGCGGGAGCTGGCACGGACGGAGGCCCGGACGCGCGGCCGGCTCGCCCAGGCTGAGGCGAACGTCAAATCCACGACGGCAAGCTACGAGCTTGACCAGAAGCGGCTGGCGACAGTCAGGGACAGTATCGATAAGTGCACGATCCGCGCGCCCAAGCCGGGGCCGGTGCTCTACGCTTCCACAGGGGAGCCATGGCGCGAGCCCCTGGCAGCGGGAGTCAGGCTGTGGCCGAGGGAACGGCTCATCCTCATTCCAGACTTGTCCAGCCTTGCTGCCCGTGTGAGCATCCACGAGACGGATATAGGGAAGGTAAAGCTGGGCCAGCGGGCGCTCGTTTCTGTTGAAGCGATGCCGGGCGAGCACTTCGCCGGCACAGTGGCCAAGATAAGCTCCGTGGCCAGCATGGCGCAGGCCTGGACCAATCCTGAGCTAAGGGTCTATGAGGTAGACGTGGCTCTCGATGAGGCGCACGAGGGCTTGACTCCCGGGATGTCAGCCACCGCTGAGATAGTCGTCGCTCAGCTCAACGATGTGCTCTATATCCCCATCGAAGCACTCGCCGATCACGAGGGGCTGTGGCTCTGCTCGGTTGCGGGGCCCAAAGGCCCCGAGTCTCGCCGCATTGACACAGGCTACATCACTGAGGACTTCGTAGAGGTCAAGCAGGGCCTCGCTGAAGGAGAAGTCGTCTACCTCAGGCCACCCGTGGAGCCGCCGGCGGCACCCCGTCGTGGCAACGGCGCTGAGGCCATCCCTACCGTACCCGTCGCGCGCGGCGACTTCACGGTCAGCGTGACCGAACGCGGCGCCGTTTACAGCATGGAACCGCTGGAACTGAAGAACCAGGTCGAGGGTTGGAACGCCCTGCTGGAGATCGTGGACGAGGGAACGGTCATCACTGAAAAGGACGTCGAAGAGGGGCTGGTCGTGGCGAGGCTCAATTCCTCTGAGCTGGAAGAACAGGAAGGCGACCGGCAGGTCAGCCTTTACGGAGCCGAGGCGGCCTACGTGCAGGCTCGGGAGGACTACGGGATCCAGCAGAAGCAGAACGAAAGCAACATCGCCCTTGCAGAGCTGAACGCCGAGTTTGGGCGTATGGAACTGGATCGTTACGTCGGTGCAGATCTGGCGGCGCAGCTCATGAACGAGAGCATGGGCTCCGGGGATTTGACGGATGACCCGAGGCTGGGCGGCGTGGCGCGGCAGGAGCTGCGCAACTACGAATCCCGAGTGGAGCTGGCCACCGAAGAGCTGTTGCGCGCAGAGGAGAGGCTCCGCTGGAGCCAGGAGCTGTATGAGAAGGGGTACGTCAGCCGCAACGAGTTGAGGGACGACGAGCTGTCCGTGACCAGGGGCAGAGTTGAAGTGGAGGCCGCCGAAGAACAGCGGCGCCTCTTCAAGCGCTACACTCTTCCCAAACAGGCAGAGCAGCGTTACAGCGATTGCGTGGAGCTGCCCCGAGAGCTCGAGCGGGTCAAAGCCCGGGCGAACAGCCGGCTTGCCCAGGCTGAGGCCCAGCGCAAGTCGCGTCAGGCCGCCTACGAACTCGAAGAGAAGCGCCTCGACAAGGTGAGGCAGCAGATCGAGAAGTGCACCATCCGCGCCCGCGGGCCCGGCCAGGTCATCTACGGCTCCAGGTCAGACCCCATCTGGTACCGCTGGGGGGAGATGGCCCTTCGCCCCGGTGTCGGTATGGAAGAAAACCGAACCATCATCCGCATTCCCGACCCGTCAACGCTTGCTGCCGTCGTCAACGTCCCGGAAGCGGACATACAGAAGGTCGAAGTGGGACAGCCGGCCCGCATTGCCTTGGAGGCCGCACCCGGCAAGGTCCTGGCGGGGCGCGTGGCCAGGGTTAGCCCGATGGCCAGCTCCGAGCAGACAGCGCTCAATCCCGAAGGAAAGGTGTATGAGACGGAGGTCGCGTTAGAAGAGATGCCGGACACCTTCATCCCCGGGATGTCTGCAACGGTGGAGATCATAGCCGCCGAACTGGAAGATGTCCTGTATGTGCCCAAACAGGCGGCTACCCGCTACGAAGGCGGCTCGATCTGCTGGGCCAAAGGCGCGGACGGCCCTGAGCCTCGCATCGTCGAAATCGGTCAGTGCTCAGACACATTCGCGGAGATAAAGAGCGGGCTGAACGTCGGGGAGGAGGTGTACCTGGTGCCGCCTCGCGAAATGCCGGACGACCTCTTGGCAGAGATCTTCCCTCCGGCGAGCCCCTAAGAGGCTTCACAACGGCATTCCCGGGTCTTGTTGTCCTTGGCGATGTCCTGCGTGGGCTCCTTGGCCCGCCAGCGCAGCTCACTCCGTCAGCGCGGCGATGATGGTGCGCAAGAAGCCCGGCAGGTGGCCGAAGTAGACGGCCGTGATCACGTGGCCGTCGCGCACCACGCCCTCGTCCACCCACTCGGCCCCTGCGTTGCGCAGGTCGCCGGCGATGTCGCCGGGGCTCGTTACACGCCGCCCGCGCAGGACGTCGGCGCTGACCAGCACCCACTGCCCGTGGCAGATCGCGCCGATCACCTTCCCCCGCTCGTCCATCGCCCTGACCAAGCGTAGCGTCGGTTCGTGCGCACGCAGGAAAAGGGGGCCGTAGATGCCCCCGGGGATGACGAGCCCGTCGGTCCCGTCCGGGTCCACATCCTCAACCGCAACGTCCGTCGGCGCCAGGTCCAGCCCGTCCCTCCCGTGCCGACCCTCGCCGCGGTGCACGACTTCCGCCTCCGCCCCGCATACGAGCAGCCGCGCCCCCTCCTCACGGAAGCGGTAGTAGGGCACCCAGAACTCGTGCTCGTGCACCCCGTCCGCGCTCAAGAGCGCGACTGTCTTTCCGGCCAGCCTGGGCTCCATTCGTCCCCCTTTGCCTTCGACGCGCCACCACTGCCGGCGCAGGCGCTCACCCCTTGAGCTTCTGCAGCCCGGCCTGCTACGTCGCGCATCGGCACACAGAAGTCGCCGCGCGCCGAGAGCGGAGCCTTGGCCGGCCCCACCACGGCTTGGTCCAGGGCCTCCCACACGTCGTCGCCGAACGGCGCATCTCCCCTGTGCAGGAACTTGTGGGAGGTCTTTCTCCTCCCCTGGTGTCTCAGACCATCCGTTGCCGGGCCTTATTCCCTGGGCTCCCCCACGGTGGGGGTGTTCTGTTCGGGCTGCTCTTGCCGCCCGCCCCGTCCCAGTTCCTCGGCCATCTCGTCCACTTCTTCGGCGCCTTCGGCGAGGAGCTTCTCCTCGTCGGGCAGCAGGATGCTGATGAGCCGCTGAAACTCCCCGGCGTGCACGCGCTCCTCGTCGGCTATGTCGTGCAGCACGTTCTTGGCCAGTTCGTTGTCCGTCGCGTCGGCATGCGACTCGTAGAGGTGGACGGCCTCCTCCTCGGCCGCCAGGTTGAGCCTGAGGGCACGGATCAGCTCCGAGCCGGTCATCTTACGGCCAGGCACAACGCCACTGAACGGGTTGACGAATTCCGGCATCTCTCCGCCTCCTTTCCCCAGTGATCGCGGCGGCACGGGCCGCCTTGCCGGATCGGCTCCTTGACGCCTTCATCATCTGGCGGCCGAACGCCGGCAGGTCGCCAGGGCGGCGGCTGGTGATGAGTCTGCCGTCCACCCCTATCTCCTCCTCGGTCAGCCTGCAGTAAGGGCACAGCAGCTCGGCGTTCTCGAGCTCGTCGGCGGCCAGGGCCAACGCCTTCATGATGGATGCTCCGGCGTGTGCGGTCTCCCGCGGACGTTCCGGCCCCCTGACGTCCCCGTGAGCATCGTTTGTAGTGAATTCCGCGCCGTCTGTCAAGCCGCAGGCGGCGGGGGCTCTTGCACTTCCTTCCGGCGGCGGCTGCAATGTCCCCCGTGCAGGCAGGGGGAGAGGCCGCTGGTGGCGTTCTCGTCGGGGTGGCGGCGGTTCTCCTTGTAGCCCTCGAGGCCCTGCCGGAGGAGGCGCCGTAGACGCTGCTGCCGCTGCGGGCTATAATCCCCCGGGCGTGCGCGAGCGGCGATCCCCATTGAGGAGGGCGATGATGAGGCTTGGAGGACCCGTGTTCGGCCAGTTTGGCGATCCCGACCGGTGGGTGGCCGCGCACCGGGCGAAGGGCTATGGAGCGGCCCTCTGCCCCCTGAACGATCCGGGCGATGGGGACGCCGTGCGCGCCTATCGCTCGGCGGCGGAGCAGGGCGGGCTCGTCATAGCGGAGGTGGGGGCGTGGAGCAACCGCCCTGGCGCTCTGCCGCGAGCGGCTCGCGCTGGCGGACATGATCGGCGCGCGCTGCTGCGTGAACATCGCCGGATCGTGCGGCCCGAAGTGGGACGGCCCATACCCGCAGGACCTGACTGCCGCGACGTTCGACCTGATCGTTGAGTCCGTGCGCAGCATCATTGACGCCGTGCAGCCGACGCGCACCTTCTACACGCTGGAGACGATGCCGTGGATGTACCCTGACTCGGCGGCCAGCTACCTGCGTCTGCTGGAGGCGGTGGACCGTCTGCGCTTCGGCGTGCACCTGGATCCCGTCAACGTCGTGAACTCGCCGCGCCGCTACTTCGAGAACGGCGCGCTGCTGCGCGAGTGCTTCGAGAAGCTCGGCCCCCACATCAAGAGCTGCCACGCGAAGGACGTCCGCCTGGGGGACGGCCTGACCGTGCACCTGGACGAAGTGCGCCCCGGCGCGGGCGGGCTGGACTACAAGGTGTTCCTGCGCGAGCTGGACCGTCTTGACGCCGACATGCCCCTGATCCTGGAGCACCTGGCGACCGAAGAGGATTACGACCGGGCGGCGGCCTACGTGCGCGAGGTCGCGGACGAACTCGGGGTATCAGTGCGTCAGTGAAGCGCTCAGACGAGGCGCTGGCCGGTG
>LJUE01000141.1 GCA_001303885.1 Planctomycetes bacterium SM23_32
GAGCCTGAGCCGTGCGCCAGCTTCACGCAGCATGGCCAGCAGCGCCATCTTGAGCGCTTCCGGATCGAAGCTCACCGCGTAAGGCGCCGTGCCCGGCGTCAGCTCGCCCCAGTCGCCGTGTGCCGTGCGCCCGCAGGCGCCGTTCACGGCAATGAGCCGGTCCACCACCTCCTGGCCGATCCCCTTAACGGTTTGCAGGTCGCACGGCGGCCTCTCGTTACGGAAGCCGTTGAAGCTGGTCATCAAGCCCGAGGTGGCGGTGCCGCCCAGAACGCCCGAACGCTCCAGCAGGAGCACGTCGGCGCCGGCGCGCGCGGCGGCGACGGCGGCCACGCATCCCGCCAGCCCCCCGCCGGCGACCAGGACCTCCGCCCGGTCGGCAACCGGCACGTCGCGGCCCGGTTCGGCATAGCTCTCCATCTGTCGCTCCTCACACGGGACAGGGGCGGCCATTGTAGGAGCCGGGCTGCCCCCGCACAACGCGCGCGGCGGCGGCCTTTGGCAAACTCGGCCCGGCTGCTGTAGAATCACCATCTCGCCTCCCGCAAGGGACTGGGAGATGGGATTGCGCGAGGACATCCAGAACCTGGGCCGACGCTTCGCTGAGGCCTTCACGGGCCGGCGCGCCGAGCTGCTCATCGGCGTGCCCGGCAGGATCAATCTGATCGGCGAGCACACCGACTACAACGGCTTCCCCGTGATGCCGATGGCCATCGAACGGTCGGTGCGCCTGGCCGTGGCGGCACGCCAGGACGGACGCGTCGAGCTGAGGAACGTCGAGCGGGAGAGGTATCCCGACCGGCGCTTCCGCCTGTCCGAGGACATCCCCCCCTACGCCAACGGCGACTGGGGCAACTACTTCAAGGCGGCGGCGCAGTCGGTCGTCGAGCTGGCGGTCGGCTGGGGACGGCAGGTGGGGGCCTTGAGGGGAGTCTCGTGCCTGGTGGAGGGCGACATCCCGCCGGCGGCGGGCCTGTCCTCGTCCACGGCGCTGGTGGTGGCAGCGGGGCTGGCATTCTGCGCCGCGAACGGGCTCGAGATGTCCCGCGCCGCCCTGGCCGAACGGATGGCCGAGGCCGAGCACTACGTCGGCACCCAGGGGGGCGGCATGGACCAGGCCGTCTGCCTGCTGGCGCACGCGGGCGAAGCGCTCAAAGTAGACTTCTTCCCCCTGGACGTGCAGAGGATCCCCTTTCCGGCCGACCACTGCATCGTGGCGGCCCATAGCACCGTGAAAGCCGAGAAGACCGGCCGGCGGCGCCCGCACTACAACCGGCGGGTGATCGAGTGCAGCCTGGGCGCGCAGCTGCTGGCTCGCGAACTCGGTCTGGCGGCCCCCGAGGCGGGCGGTCCCGATGCCGCCCCGCGCCTGGCGGACCTGGTCGCCCGCACCGGTCGGGCGCCCGCGCAGATAGTGGAGCTGCTGGAGCACCTGCTGGACGGTGACGAAGGGCTGACATTGAAGCGCGCGGCGGGGCTGTTCGACCTGGAACCGGGCGAGTTTGCGCGCCGCTTCCTGCGCATGAAGGACGGCAGCCTGCTGCCGATGCCGGGCCACGGGCTGCGCGTGCTCCCGCGCTGTCGCCACGTGTTCGGGGAGGCCGAGCGCACCGAACGCGCCGCCGACTGCCTGCGGGGGGGGGACCTCGAGGAGTTCGGCCGGCTCATGAACGAGTCGCACCGCAGTTGCGCCCAGCACTACGAGATCAGCGTGCCGGAGCTGGACGAGCTGGTGTTGCTGATGCGGCAGGCCGGCGCGCTGGGGGCCCGGCTGACGGGGGCGGGGTTCGGCGGCTTCGCCATCGCCCTGGCCCAGGAGCAGCGCGCGGGCGACGTCACGCTTGCCGTGCAGAAGGAGTTCTACGCCCCCAGGGGACTTCCGACCGCCGATAACGTCTTCGTCTTCCGACCCGCCGAAGGGGCCGTCCTGGAGGAATTGCCGTGAGACCAGGCGTCCTTCTCGCGCTGGCCGCTTGCCTGCTGCCTGTCCTATCGGTGTCGGCGCTTGCTGCCGAGGTGCGCGTCATCATTGACACCGCGCGCGACGTCTGGCCCATCAGCCCTTACGTCTACGGCTCCAATGCCCACGGGGGCGACGCGGAGGCCAACGTGGCGGCGGTCCGCTTCGGGGGCAACCGCACCACCGGCTACAACTGGGAGACCAACTACTCGAGCGCCGGCAACGACTGGCGGCACAGCAGCGACGACTACCTCGTGCAGGACCTGCCCGAGGAGCGCCGCCGTGAGCCGGCCATCGTCGTCAGGCTGTTTCACGAGCAGGCCGTCGCCCTGCGCGCCGCCGACCTGGTGACACTCCAGATGGCCGGCTACGTGGCGGCCGACAACCGCCGGGACGTCAGCGAGGCCGAGACGGCCCCCTCGGCGCGCTGGAAGCGCGTGGACTTCAAGAAGCTCGCGCCTTTCTCCCTGGTGCCGGACACGCGGGACGACGCCGTCTACATGGACGAGCAGGTCAACTTCCTGGTCAACCGCTACGGGCAGGCGGCCGAGGGCGGCGTGCAGATCTACTCGCTGGACAACGAGCCCGCCATATGGCCCAACACCCACCCGCGCATCCACCCCCAGCCGGTGACGTGCGACGAGCTGGTGCAACGCTCCATCGCCCTGGCCCGGGCGGTGAAGGACGTTGACCCGACGGCCAGGGTCTCGGGGCCGGCCCTTTACGGCTGGACCGCTTTCGAGTCGCTCCAGAACGCCCCCGACTGGGACGTCTACAAGGAGAAGTACGACGACTGGTTCATCAACTTCTACCTGGACCGCATGCGGCAGGCCGAGGAGCGCTACGGGGTGAGGCTGCTGGACCTCCTGGACGTGCACTGGTACCCCGAGGCGCGCGTGGGCGGCCTGCGCATCACCACCAGCAGGCGCGCCGGCGACCCGGCCATGATGAGGGAACGCATGCACGCGCCCCGCACCCTGTGGGACGAGGGCTACCAGGAGAGCTCCTGGATCGGCCAGTGGCACCATCCCGTGCGCCTGCTCCCACGGCTCCAGGAGAACATCCGGGACTACTACCCCGGCACGCTGCTGGCCATCACGGAGCACAACTACGGCGGGGAGGGCGACGTGTCGGGCGCCGTCGCTCACGCCGACTTCCTGGGCCTGTGCGGCAAGCACGGGGTGTACATGGCGAACCGCTGGGGTCCGCTGCGGGGCTATGTGCTGTCGGCCTACCGGATCTTCCGCAACTACGACGGCCGGAACTCCACCTTCGGTGAGACATCCGTGCACGCCGAAACGAGCGACCCGGCCGAGACCTCAGCCTACGCGTCGCTCGACGGGGGCGGCCGCCTGCACCTTGTCCTGATCAACAAGCGCCTCGACGAGCCGGCCGCTTTCGACATCGAGTGCCGCCACGCCGCCGCGCTGGGCCGGGCGGAGTTCTACGTGGTGGACGGCTTGGGGGCGGCCGTCCGGCGACCGGAACCGCCCACCGACATCGCCGGGAACCGGCTTACGTATGCCGCACCGCCCGCCAGCGTCAGTCACCTGGTGCTCTCGGGGGCCGGGCAGGCCGCCGAGCCGTCGCTTGCCCCCCTGCCCGCCGGGGGTTAACATCGCCACCGCACCGGCGCTCACAGGCACGGCGGCAGAGCGCGGCCGCCCACTCCCGGCGTAAGGGCCCGAGGGATGGCACGCCCGGACGACGCGAAGACGACGCTGCGGTTCATCGGCGTCCATTCGTGCGTCCCGGCCCCGGGCGGCGAGACGGCCTGCCTGCTGCTCAATGAGACGGTGCTGGTGGACGCCGGGTGGAACGCCGCCCTCCACATGCGCCGCTTCGGCTGCGACCCGATGGCGCTCACCCACGTCTTCGTCACCCATTGCCACCACGACCACTACCTGGGCATCGGGCCGCTGGTCTACTACCGCGCCATGACCGGCCGGGGCGGCCTTGCGCCCGACCCGCTCGTCGTGGCGGGGCCGCACATTGACATCCAGACGGTTGTTGATCGGGCCCTCGCCTACCTCCAGACGGACCGTTGGCCCGAGGTCGCCTGCCCGCTCGAGGTGGTGCGCCTGAGGCCGGGCGAAGACTTCGCGACCGACCGGCTGCGCGTGAAGACGGCCCAGGTCGTGCATCCCGTGCTGGCGATGGCCTACCGGTTCGAGGACAAGCAGACCGGGGCGACGGTGGTGGTCTCGGGCGACACGGCCTTCTACGAGCCCCTGGCGAGGTTCGCCGAAGGGGCCGACGTGCTCGTCCACGAGGCGAGCATGGGCGCCCGCAGCGTTGATCCACTCGCGCCGTGGGGCCACGCGGGGGCGCAGGACGCCGCGCGGATCGCAGAGGCGGCCGGCGTCAAGCGCCTGTACCTGATCCACTGCGACGAGGGGCGGCGCGAGGAGGCGCTGGCGTCCGCCCGCGCCGTCTTCCCGCAGACCCATGCCGCAGAGGAGGGCCAGACGGTGGAGCTGCCGCTGCTCTGACCGGTGCAGAGGAGAAAACGGACCATGTACCTGACGTTCGGCGAGATCATGATGCGTGTCGCGCCGGAGGGCTTCCTGCGCTTTCGCCAGGCCCTGCCCGGGAAGGTGGGCGTGACCTTCGCCGGCGCCGAGGCCAACGTGGCGGCGGCGCTGGCCCTGCTGGGCGAGCAGGCCCGCTACCTGACCGCGCTGCCCGACACGCCCATCGTCCAGGCGCTGCTCGGCAACCTGCGCGGCCTGGGCGTTGACACCTCGTGCATCCTGCTGCGCGAGGATGGGCGGCTCGGCATCTACTTCCTGGAGACAGGGGCCAACCAGCGCAGCTCGAACGTGATCTACGACCGCTCGGGCAGCGCCGTCTCCCTGGCCGGCCCTGAGGAGTACGACTTCGGGCGCGCCCTGGAGGGCGTCCACTGGGTCCACACGACGGGCATCACGCCGTCGTTGAGCGAGAACGCCTACCTCTCCGCCCTGGCCCTTCTGCGCGAGGCGAAGGCGCGGGGCATCGCCGTCTCATGCGACCTGAACTTCCGCAAGAAACTGTGGAAATGGGCGCCGGGAACGGCGCCTCGCGAGCTGGCCGAACGCTGCATGGGCGAGATGCTGCCCCACGTTGACCTGGTGATCGGCAACGAGGAGGACGCCGCCGACGTGCTCGGCATCCGGGCGGAGGGCACTTCGGTAGAGGAGGGCCGCATCAGCCCCTACGCCTACGAGGCGGTGGCCTGCCGCATCGCCGAACGCTTCCCCAACGTGAGCCTCGTAGCTGTCACGCTGCGCGAGAGCATCTCGGCCACGCACAACAACTGGGGCGGCATGCTGTTCGACGTCGCGTCGGACCGCGGCCACTTCGCCCCAACCGACGAGCACGGGGGCTACGCCCCTTACCAGATACGCAGCATCGTGGACCGCGTGGGCGCGGGCGACTCTTTCGCGGCGGGGCTGATCTGCGCCCTGAACAGCGAGGAGCACGCCGCCCCCGAGGCGGCCGTGCGCTTCGCCGTAGCGGCCAGCTGTCTGAAGCACTCCATCCATGGCGACTTCAACTACGTGACCCGGGGCGAGGTGGAGCGGCTGGCGGCAGGGCAGGCTTCGGGGCGCGTGAGGAGGTGACGATGAGCGGGGTGGACGTGCAGATGTTCATCGAGGACCTGCAGGCGGCCCCCGTCATCGCCATCGTGCGCGGGCTGAGACCCGACGACGTCGTCCGCCTCGGAGAGGCGCTGGCCGAAGGCGGCGTGCGGTTCCTCGAGACCACCCTCAACTCCCCGGAGCCGTTCGTCAGCATCCGGCGCACGGCGCAACGGTTCGCCGACGCCGGGATCCATGTCGGCGCCGGCACGGTGCTGGCCCCCGAACAGGTAGAGCGCGTGGCCCACGCGGGCGGCACCTACGTGGTCTCGCCCGGCTTTCACCCCGCTGTCGTGCGCCGCACCAAGGAACTCGGCCTCGTCTCAATCCCCGGCTTCATGACGCCGAGCGAGGGCTTCGCAGCCGCCGACTGCGGGGCCGACTTGCTGAAGTGCTTCCCGGCCAGCGCGCTCGGCCCGGCCTACCTCAAAGCCATCAAGGCCGTCCTCCCCCACCCCGTGGTGGCCGTCGGCGGCGTGAACGTGGACACCGCCGCCGACTACGTCGGGGCGGGCGCCGTCGCCGTGGGCGTCGGCAGCAGCATCGTGGACAAGCAGCTTATCGCCGAGGGCAGGTTCGGCGAGCTGGCCGAGCTGGCCCGCCGCTTCCTGGCCGCGGTCAGGGATGCCCGGTAGGCGGCCTGCGACGACGCGTCCAAGCGCTCAGAGCCAACCAGACATGGCCTCAGCATGGCCAGGCCGGACGTTGATGCTCCTCGACGCGCTCGTCATGACGGCGGCCGGTCACGGGACGGAAGGAGGCGCTGGACTGCTGGACAACGTCCTGCACGAGAACGGCGGCTGGACGCTGGCGCCGGGGCCGAGCGTGGGGGGGTGGTGCTGCTGCGGCAGGGCCGCTGGCCGCCTGACGTAATACGGACGTTCCACGAGGTGCCCTGGCTCGACGCCGCTTCCGCGCGCGCACGCGCCTGCCCGGTGGCGCCTGGAGCGAGTGGAAGGACGCCGACGCCGTCCGGGAGCTGCCGCCCGGCAAGGCAGCGCAGGTGGAGGCG
>LJUE01000142.1 GCA_001303885.1 Planctomycetes bacterium SM23_32
CCGTCCACGTGGCCGAGCATCCCGCTCTCGACCGGCCGTCGGACGACGCGCTCGCGCGGGTGCTGGCGCACCTGATCGGGGGGGAGGGCCCGGAGATCGTGCTGGCCGGGGCTACGGCGCACGGTCGGTCCGTGATGCCGCGCGTGGCCGGGCTCTGCAAGACCGGCCTGACGGCGGACTGCACGGGGCTGGAGATTGACGCCGGGACGGGCGACCTGCTCCAGACGCGCCCCGCCTTCGGCGGCAACGTCATGGCCAGCATCGTCACGCGGCGCCATCGTCCGCAGATGGCCACCGTGCGGCCCAAGGTCATGTCCCCGGCCGAGCCGGCGGGCGACGCCGTGCCGCCGGTCAGGCGATGGGACCTGCCGGACGAACTGTGCGCAGGGCGGGCGCGCGTGATCGAAAGCCGCGTCGCGGCAGCCGACACGGTCAGCATCGCCGAGTCGGACGTACTGGTGGCCGGCGGACGCGGGCTCGGCGGGCCGGAGGGCTTTGAGCTGCTGAGGGAGCTGGCCGAGGCGCTTGGGGGCGAAGTGGCCGCCAGCCGCGCCGCCGTGGATGCCGGCTGGGTACCCTACGAGCGCCAGGTCGGTCAGACCGGCCGGACCGTGCAGCCCTCCCTCTACGTGGCCGTGGGCATATCGGGCGCCATCCAGCACCGGGCCGGGATGCAGTCCTCGGGCACCGTCGTGGCCGTCAACAGCGACCCCGACGCGCCGATCTTCGAGGTCGCCGACTACGGCATCGTGGGCGACTACCGGGCCGTGGTGCCGCGTCTGGCCGCTGCCGTGCGGGAGGCGAAGGCCGGGAAGGGGGCGACCGATGAATGAGCTGCTCCCCGTCGAGCCGCAGGGCGCGCCGGGCGGCTACCGGAAGGTGGTCGGTTGGCAGGCCGTGCGGGAGGGCTATCTGGAGTATCTGCACGACGAGTCGCGACTGGCCGCGCGCCGCGTGGAGGCCATCCACTTCCCCGAGACGGCCGAGCAGGTGGCGGCCGCCCTGCGGTCGGCCCGGGAGGCGGACCACCGGGTCACCGTCTCCGGCGGTCGCACGGGCATCACGGGCGCGGCCGTGCCCCTGGAGGCGCAGGAGATCATCTCCCTGGAGCGCGTCAAGCTCCGGCCCGTCGTCTTGCCCGGCCGGGGGGGCTGGCGCGTGCGCGTGGGCGCCGGCACCACGCTGGCGGAGCTCGACGACGCGCTCGCGCACGGCCTCTGCGACTACCCGGACGGCAGGCCCGACCGCCCCCTTTTCTATCCCGTGGACTCCACCGAGATGACGGCCCAGCTCGGCGGGACCATAGCCACTAATGCTTCCGGCGCCCGCACCCTCCATTACGGGCCGACGCGCCGCTGGGTGGAGTGGCTGAAGGTGGTCACGGCGGACGGCCGGCTGCTAGCATTGCGCCGCGGCGACGTGACGGCCCGGGACGGAGTGCTCGCGCTGCGGCGGGCCGACGGGAGTGCCGTGGACCTGCGCCTGCCGGACCTGCCCATCCCGCGCACCAAGCACACGGGCGGCTACTGGCTGAAGCCCGACATGGACGCCGTGGACCTGTTCGTGGGCAGCGAAGGGACGCTGGGCGTCGTCGTGGAGGCCGAGCTGCGCCTGGCGGAGAAGCCGGCCAACCGGCTGTTCCTCACGCAGTTCGTCGGCGGCTCACGGCAGGCCGTGGGGCTGGTGGCGGCGTGCAAAAGCCAACCCTGTCTGGCGCCGCTCGCCCTGGAGTACATCGGCCCCCGCGCGATGGACCTGCTGCGGAGCATGGGCCGCCAGACGCCGGCCTACGTGGAGGTCTCGCGCCTGCCGGCCGGCGCGGTCGCTGCGCTCTACGCCGAGATCGCCTTCAAGGACGAGGAGGAGTTGGACTCCGTCTACAGGGCGGTGCGCGAGGTTCACCGAGAGGGACATGGACGAGATGAAGCGCCTGCGCCACGCCGTGCCGGAGACGGTGAATGCCATCATCGGCCGGCGCAAGATCGAGGTGCCCGAGCTGCACAAGGTGGGCACGGACATGGCCGTGCCGGACGAGTCCGTCGGCGCGATGATGGCCTTCTACGAGCGCCGGCTGGCCGAGTGCGGGCTGGAGCACGTGATCTTCGGCCACATCGGCGACGGCCACCTGCACGTGAACGTCCTGCCGCGCACGGGCGGCGAGCTGGAGCAGGGGGAGGAACTCTACGTCGAGTTCGCCCGCGAAGCCGTCCGGCTCGGCGGCAGCGTGGCGGCCGAGCACGGTATCGGGCGCATCAAGAAGCGGTTCCTGCCCATCCAGTTCGGCGCGGAGCATCTGGCTGCCATGCGGGCGGTGAAGGCGGCGCTCGACCCGGACGGCATCCTGAACCCCGGCGTGCTGTTCGACGCGTAGCTGCGCGGCGCCCCATGCGCGCCCGGATCATCGCTTGACACGGTTCCTTTGCCGTAGTATAAGCCCATTTAGCGTAATCTTCTCCCGCGGTTTTTGCGGAGCTGGCGGATGCGAATCCTGAGCGTTCAAGAGGCGGCCGAAATGCTGGAGGTGGACTTGAGGACGGTCTACCGGCTGATCGAGCGAGACGGCTTGCCGGCGTTCAAGGTGGGGCGCCAGTGGCGGATGCGGCTGCGGGACGTCGAATCCTGGATTGACGCCAAGCTCAAAGCCCGAGAGCCGGCGGGAACCTATCGTCTAGGCCAGCAATCGCTGCTCGCCGAAGATGCCTCAAAGGCCGCTGCTGATTCCAGGCCCGGCTTCAGCGATTCCGCGTTCTCGGAGAACGCCGACCTTCCCGTGCACAGTTGGGTCCCGTGGATTGCGGGGTTCAGCGCCACCTTCGTTGCGGAGGTCCTTGACCACTACCTGGGGAGTGGGGGCGATGGCCAGGATGCCGTCGTCCTTGACCCGTTCGCGGGGGTCGGCACGACGCTCGTCACGGCCCTGCTCAGGGGCTACGCCACCTACGGGTTTGAGATCAACCCCTACGCGGCCGAGGTTGCACGGCTGAAGCTGGCCGTGCGCTCCATCCCGGTTGATGAGCTGGAGCGGAGCATCGCGCGTTTCCGAGAGGCGGTCGGCAGGGCCGTGCGCGAGGGGACGAAGCCGGAGCGCCGGCCTCCCAGCGGCTTCAGGACCCGGAGCCGGTTCCTCTCGCCTGAAGTTGAGCGCAAGGTCCTGCTGGTCAGGGATTTCACCTGGTCCGTCGAGGACCCCCTGGTGCGTAGTTGCTTCCGCGTGGCGCTCGGCTCCGAGCTTGTGGGTTTCTCCAACTACTCGTACGAGCCGAGCCTGGGAACGCGGGCGGCAGCGGGCAAGAAGGACGTGCTGGATGCGCCGGTGGTCCCGACCATGGCGCGGAAGCTGCGCAAGATGCTTTCGGACATCCGCCTTGTTCAGAGGGACGTCCGCGCCGGTGGCCCCGCGCCAAGTGCCGAGCTGGTGGAAGGCGACTTCTTTACCGCTGCCGGCTCGGTGGCGAGCGAGAGCGTGGACCTCGTCGTCACGTCACCGCCGTACCTGAACAACTACCACTACGTACGCAACAGCCGCCCGCAGGTCTACTGGCTGGAGATGGTCGGTTCGCCGAAGGACCTGAAGGGGCTGGAGGACAGGAGCTTCGGCAAGTACTGGCAGACGGTGCGCACCGAGGCGCAGATACCCCTTGCCTTTGGGATGCCCGAGCTTCAGGACAGCCTGGACTTCCTCAGGAGCGTGAACACACACAAGGGGCCCTACGGTGGGCCGGGCTGGGCGAACTACGCAGCGACCTACTTCAACGACGCCTATCGGCTCGCCGGGGAGCTTCAGCGAGTGCTCAAGCCCGGAGGCAGGGCCGTCGTAGTCCTGGGCAACAGCATCCTGCAGGGCGTCGAGTTCCGGACCGACGAACTCTTCGCCCGCATATGCGAGCTTCGGGGACTGTGCGCCGACGACATCCTGCCCTTGAGGCAGAAGCGAACCGGCACAAGCATCATAAAGTCATCGGTGCGGGCCAATGCGGCGAGGTCCAAGACGCAGCTCTACGAGTCGGCGGTCGTGCTCGGCAACACGGCAGGCTAAGTGCCCTTGCCAGGCCAGCGCGCAAGGTGCTCCTTGATCTGCTCGATTATCTCCTGCGGCTCCAATCGCATGGCCCATGGCCGTCCCGGGTGGACGACGTCCCATCGGGGGCGCCGCATGTCCCTTCTGCCTCTCCCCGGCGGGTGGTTGCCGAACCCGTCAACGACACTGTTCCACACCGGCCTGAACCGTCGTATGAGCATCTCCTCAGCGACCGGTATCCACACGGGCCTGACGCGCAGGTAGCGGCACTTGAACTGGTCTACTTCGAGGTTGCCTGCCTGGTCTATGCTCCGTCGGTGCTCCCCGAGCCTGGCGTGAAGCACCGGCCTGACCTCGGGGCTGAGCGCGTCGCCGCCGATCCGTGACCCCGGCGGGTTAGCGCTGCCCGCGTATATCGGGACTGCGCAACCGGGATCCGCAATCGGCGCGTACATCTCCGGGGGGCCCAGGTAGTAGAGGGCGTAGATGCCTGCTCCTTCAAACCGTGGGATCCCGGCGAGGGCCTGGGGCTCTGTCTCAAGGACGGTGCGTACGACGGAGCCCGCTATGTTCTCGTAGGTCAACGGGTCGAAGGGCTCGGAGGCGTCTTCGCGCATGTGCACGGGCCCGAAGGGACAGGGACGCGGACACTGGAAGCACCATAGCGGCTTTTCGGCGAGGCGGTCGAAGCCACAGACATGACCTGCTGTTCGATGCGTGAGGTGCGCGCGGCGGCGGGGGTCAGCCCCCGCCTTCCAGCAGGACCTGGGCGATGGCGTAGTCCCGGTGGTGGGTCAGGCTCACGTGCACCCGCTGGACGCCGAGGTCGCGGGCGATCTCCAGCGCCTTGCCCGTGAAGCAGACGGCCGGCGCGCCCAGCTCGTTGTTGCTCACCTGGACCTCGACGAACCGGACGCCCTGCGTCCAGCCGACCCCGAGCGCCTTGAGGGCGGCCTCCTTGGCGGCGAAGCGCGTGGCGAAGCGCTGGTCGGCGCGCACGCTGCGGCGGCAGTAGGCCGCCTCCTCGTCGGTGAAGACGCGGCTGACGAACCGCTCCCCGTGGCGCTGGACGGCCCGGCGGATGCGGCCGACCTCGACGATGTCCACGCCGATGCCCAGTATCATGGCTGCCCCCGGCACTTCCGTCGGGCCGCGCCGGGCAACTGCGCCCTACCGGCCCTGCTCTTCGCCCTGTGCCTCGCCGTCGCCGCCCCGCAGCTCGTGCACGCGCTCGATCTGGGCCCGCCTCTTCTCGGCCAGGGCGGGGGAGGCCTTCTCGAAGATGGCGAGCTCTATCTCGTCGGCCATGTCGGGGTTCTCTTCGAGGAACTGGCGCGCGCTCTCCTTGCCCTGGCCGAGCCGGGTCTCGCCGTAGGAGTACCACGAGCCGGCCTTCTCAACGACCTCGTGCTCGACGCCCAGTTCGATCAGGTCGCCCTCGCGGGAGATGCCGCTGCGGAACAGCAGCTCCACCTCGGCCGTGCGGAACGGCGGGGCCACCTTGTTCTTGGCCACTTTCAGGCGGCAGCGGTTGCCGATGGCCTCGGCGCCGTCCTTGATGGTGGCGATGCGCCGCATCTCGATGCGCACCGTGCAGTAGAACTTCAGGGCGCGCCCGCCGGGGGTCGTCTCGGGGTTGCCAAACATCACGCCGATCCTCATGCGCACCTGGTTGATGAAGACGACGGAGGTGCGGGACTTGGCAATCGTAGCGGCCAGCTTGCGCAGGGCGCGGGACATCAGCCGGGCCTGCATGCCGACCGTCTGGTCGCCCATCTCGCCCTCGATCTCGGCGCGCGGCACAAGCGCCGCCACCGAGTCCACCACCACGATGTCGAGCGCGCTGCTGCGCACGAGGGCCTCGACGACGTCCAGCGCCTGCTCCCCGGAGTCGGGCTGGTTGATGAGCAGGTTCTCCATGTTGACGCCGACGGCGCGGGCATACTGGGGGTCCAGGGCGTGCTCGGCGTCTATGAAGGCGGCCACCCCGCCCAGCTTCTGGGCTTCGGCGATCATGTGCAGGGCGAGCGTTGTCTTGCCGGACGCCTCCGGCCCATAGACCTCGGTGACGCGCCCGCGCGGGATGCCGCCGATGCCCAGGGCCAGGTCCAGGGCAGGAGAGCCAGTGGGGATGGCGGCCACGTCCAGGCGCGCCTCTCCTTCGGTCAGGCGCATGATGGTGCCCTTGCCGAACTGCTTCTCGATCAGCTCCAGGGTCCGCTCGAGGGCCTTCGCGCGGTCTTCGGAGCCGGTGCCGCTCTTCGCCATGGTCGCGTTCCCGTGGGGTGTGGACGAGGGGGCCGGAAGGCTAACGGGATGTATTCTATGCGGTCGGGCCGCCAATGCAAACGAAAAGCGGGCGCCCGCCCAAGATGGCCCTATCCTTTCGCTTCGCCACGCCTTACGTCAACTCCGACTCGCCCTGCTGCTGCGGCGCCGTGGACCCCTCGATCCAGTCCAGGTAGTCGGGGTTGCCCACGATCACGGGCATGGCGATGATCTCGGGCACCTCATAGGAGTGCAGCTCTTTGACACGCTTGCTGAGCTGCTCGAAGCGGTCGCGCCGCGTCTTCATCAGCAGCAGCGATTCGGACTCCCTGGCCACTGCGCCCTGCCAGTGGAACAGCGACCGTATGCGGCCGGCGATGTTGACGCAGGCCACCAGCCGTTCGGCCAGCAGCTCGTTGGCGATGGCCTCCGCCTCGGCGCTGTTGCCGCACGTTACCATTACGATGATCGCTTCGCTCACGGATATCTCTCCTTTCCCTGCCCGGCGTGTCCCCTCCAGGCGAGCCAGAACGCCCTCCCGCGCTCATGGGCGTGGCAGAGCGGATAGCGGGTGATGATGCGCTTCAGCACGCGCCGGCGATGGCGCTCCGGGACGAAGCCGCGGCAGTAAGCCCGGAAGAACCGCACGGCGTCCCGCGGCGAGACCGGCGCCTTGATGCTGAGGGCGAACCTGCGCAGGTCCACCCCGCAGAAGACGTCCCGCAGCATGGGGGGCGCCCAGCCGAGCCACTTCGTGCGGGCCAGGTCTATGACGCAGAGGCCGGCCGGCCCGCCGTCCTGTGCGGGCCACACCAGGATGTTGGCGGCGCGCAGGTCGCCGTGGAAGTGGCCGGCCCGGTGCAGGGCGCGCACAAGGCCCGCAACGGCCTCGATCAACGCGCCCCTTTCGCGCGGACCGGCCCCCGCCCAGCGGCCCTCGCCCTCCTGCGAGAGCAAGCCGGCCAGGGTCGTCGCACCCGGCAGCTCCTCGCAGACCAGCAGTTGCTCCTTGCCCCATCCCGCGCCGCGCTCCATGTAGCAGACGGGGAAGGGGACGGGCACTGCGTCGCGTTCCAGCCGAAGGGACGCGTCCCAGGACTTGCGCGCGCGGGCGTTCTCCAGCAGGTCGCCCAGCCTGCGGTCGAGGCGCCGCAGCGGCCGGTGGAACCTGGCGACAAGGCGTGCGGCCAAACCGGCCGCCCTGCCGGGCACGGAGGCGGTGCGGCGGCCGCTCGAGGCGCACACCTCGCGGGCGTCGGGGCCCTCTACCAGGCCCTCCGGGTCGCAGACGCGCCGGTAGAACTCGGGAGCGCTGTAGCAGGTCGTGATCTGCCCCCGCCACTCGCCGAATTGGAAGTCCGCGGCGAACGCCTTCTTGATGGGGCCTTCGCGCGCGCGCCTCTCGCCGCCCCCGTCCAGGACCTCCAGCGCGGCCCCGAGGACGCTGTCGGCCGAGATGCTCGTCATGCAGCGCACGTGGCTGCAGCGGCGCTTGTTGCAGGGCCGGCAGTCGGCGCGGCCGGTGACCACGATGCTGCGGCTGCAATAGGGGCCGGTCTGGACGGGGTCCTTCGGCCCGAACAGGGCCACCAGCGGCACGCCCAGCGCCGAGGCGATGTGCATGGGACCGGTGTCGCTGCCGATGAACAGGTCGGCCCGCGACAGCAGGTGCGTGAGCTGCTGGACGTTCTGCGTGGCGGGCGCCAGCAGGCCGGGCTGCCGCATGCGGGCGACCACGTCCTGCGCCAGGTGCCGGTCGTCAGGGCCGTAGGTGACCAGGACGTCGGCGCCCCGGCGGTCCACCAGTTCGTCGGCCACGTGCGCGTAGCGGCCCGTGTCCCAACGCTTGAAGGACGCGAAGTTGCTCGTGCCGGGGTGCATCACCACCAGCGGCCCGGTTCCCCGGCGCGCTTTGAGGGCGCGGTCGGCCGGGGGCCGGTCCCGTGGGCTGGCGGGCAGGACGGGCTCGGCGTAGCGCGTGGCAACGCCCAGGGGGGCCAGCAGCGCCAGGTTGCGCTCGATGCGGTGCACGCCGCGGGTCGGCGCGCGCACGAGCCTGTTCTGCGCCAGCAGGTTCAGCTCCCGGCTGACGCTCCAGCCGAACCCGATGCGCAGCTCGGCCGCCGCCGCCGTGACG
>LJUE01000143.1 GCA_001303885.1 Planctomycetes bacterium SM23_32
CTTCCACGACGTGAATGGTTTATGGACTTCCACACCAGCGAGCACATCGCCGGCGTGGGCAGCCGGTTCGACCCCCACGAGTTCGCCGGCGCCCTCCGGAGGGCCGGCGCCGACGGCTGCCTGGCCAAGGCCCGCTGCCACCACGGCTGGTGCTACTACCCGACGGAGATCGGCGAGCCGCACCCGCACCTGGAATGCCCCGACCTGGTGGGCGGCATCATCGGGGCCGCGCGGAGCGTGGGGGTGAGCCCGATGCTCTACATCACGGTCGGCTGGGACGAGAAGACGGCCCGCGAGCGCCCCGAGTGGCGACAGCGCCATCCGGACGGCACGCACGTGGGCGCCCCGGACGGCGAGCCGGGCTGGCGCAACATCTGTCTGAACACGCCCTACGCGGACTTCGTGGAGGAGTTGTGGCGCGAGCTGCTCGGGCGCTACGACTTCGACCGCGTCTTCTTCGACATCGTCATGTACGGCGAGGACGGCTGCAGCTGCGAGTGGTGCCTGGCGGGCATGCGCCGGGAGGGCCTGGACCCCGACAGCCGGGCCGACCGGCGGCGCTACGCCTTCGGCTCGCGGGAGCGGTTCATGGGGCGTATGACGGCGGCAGGCGCCGCGGCCAAACCGGACGTGCCGCTCTACTACAACAACCCCTGGCACGTCTCGGCCCACCCGGAGGCGTGCGCGGACCGGTTCCTGCGCCACCAGCAGTTCATGTGCATCGAGTCGCTGCCTTCGGGGTTCTGGGGCTACGACCACTTCCCGTTCCAGGCCTGCTACTACGGGCACAAGGGGCTGGACATCTACTCGCACACGGGCCGCTTCCACACGGCGTGGGGGGACTTCGGCGGCCTGAAGAACCCGGCCGCGCTGGAATACGAATGCCTGCGGCACGCCGCCTACGGCATCAAGACGGCCGTGGGCGACCAGCTCCACCCGAGCGGGGCCATCGAGCCCTACACCGCCGAGCTGCTGGCCGGCGCCTTCGCCAAGCTGAAGCCCTGGCAGGAACTCCTTCTCGGCGCCGAGCCGGTCTACGAGGTGGGCATACTCGTCGGCACGGGCACCGACCCCGACGCGCCGTTCGAGACGGACAACGTGCCCGAGACCGGCGCCATGCGCATGCTGCTGGAGCGGCAGACGCCGTTCCGGCTCTTTGACGGGTTCGAGGCGGACTGGCCGGTGCGCTTGATGATCCTGCCGGACCACGTGCACCTGGATGATGAACGCAAGGCCAAGGTTCGGCGGTTCATTGCCAGCGGGGGCAAGGTGATCGCCAGCGGCGTCTCGGGCGTGGGCCTGGAGGAGTGGCCCGTGGAGGGGATCGAGCCCTACCCCTTCCAGCCCGCCTACCTGCACCCGGCGGGCGAGGGGCTGCTCTGGGACTACCATTTCGCCCTCTACCAGCGGTCCTGGCGCGTGAAGGCGCGCCCGGGTGCCCGGGTGCTCGCCGTGCTGGCCGAGCCCTACTTCAACCGGACGGCGGAGCACTTCTGCTCCCATCGGCACGCGCCCGTCCGGGGCGACACGGCCGCCCCTGCCGTCTGCGTGAACGACAGTGTGGCCTACGTGGCGAACGACGTCTTCCGGGGCTATCGCCGCAACGGCTACGCCGTCTACAAGCGGCTCGTGCACGAGCTGATGGACCGGCTGCTGCCCGACCCGCTGGTCCGGACCAACTGCCCGACCACGGCGGAGCTGACGCTCAGGCGCCGGGACGACAGCTTGTTGATCTGCCTGCTGCACTACTGCCCGCAGCGGCGAGGGCAGGACATAGACATCGTCGAGGATGCGCAGGCGCTCGCCGGCGTCTCGCTGGGCCTCCGGGTCGAGGGCCGGCCGCAGGCGGTGACCCTCGAGCCCGAGGGCGTGGAGCTGGAATGGGAGTGGTCGGACGGCTACGCCCGGGTGCAACTGCCCCTGGTGCGGGGATCGGCCGTGGTCATGCTCCACGGAGCGGGCTCGGGGTGAGGCGGCCGTGCGCCCTGAGGAAGGAGGCGCAGGGATGAAGAAGCACGGATGGGTCCTGCAGGTAGCCGCTGTGCTGGTGGGCTGCTCGCTGGCCGCTTACTTCGTCCATTACCTGCTGTTCCGCGACGCCCATCACATATTCATCTACCTGGTGGGCGACATCGCCTTCGTGCCCCTGGAGGTGCTGCTGGTGGCCGTGGTCATCGAGCGCCTGCTGGCGCGGCGCGAGCGGCAGGCCATGCTGGAAAAGATGAACATGCCGATCGGCATGTTCTTCAGCGAGCTGGGCACCGAGCTGCTCGGCGCCCTGACCCGGCGCGTGCGCAACAGGGGGGAGCTGCTGCCGCACCTGACGGTCGGGGCCGACTGGTCGCCGCGCGACTACGCCCGGGCGCGGGACGTCGTGCGGAGGTTCGAGTTCGGCGTGGCCCTCGAACGGCCGGACCTGCGGGAGCTGCGGGAGCTGCTCGGCCGGCACCGCGACCTGCTGTTGATGCTGCTGGCCAATCCCAACCTGCTGGAACACGAGAGCTTCACGGACGTGCTGTGGGCCATCTTCCACCTGATGGAGGAGCTGACTGCGCGGGTGTCCCTCGAAGAGCTGCCGCCCAGCGACCTGGCGCACCTGGCCGGCGACGTGCAGCGCGTCTGCTCGCGGCTCGCGCTGGCCTGGCTGCGCTACTGCGAGCACCTGCAGACCGCCTACCCCTACATCTTCTCCATCCTGCTGCGCACGCATCCCCTGCAGGAGCGCCCTGACCCCATCGTGCGCTGAGCTCGGCCGGGGCCGTTCGGGGCGCCCGGGCCAGGGTTTGCGGGCGCGACGGCCCGGCGGTATCATCGAGCTGCCGGCCGTGATCATCCCGGCCAACCAGGGGGGGAATCATGGGGATGGAGGACGAGGAGCTGACGCTGCCGGGCGAGGCGCCTGTGCCGTCGCGCGCCCGCTCCCGGCTGGCGGCCGGCGCTGACGCCATCCTCGCGAGGCTGGTCCTCGGGCACTCGACCCTGGGCCGGCAGATGAGCCGCTTCTCGCGCGAGATGGAGGACGACGTCCTGCCGGCGGCCCGCGATGGTCTGCCGACCGAGAGCGACCTCTGCTTCGACGCGCGCGACGAGGGCGCGACCGTGGTCATCCCGATCGGCCCCGAGTTCCGGGCGCTCGGGCCTTACGGTGAGCTGGCCCGTTTCCTGCGTTCCGTCGGCGTGCAGTCCCTTGTGCTCGACGGCGACCTGGAGTCGAACCAGGTCCACGACGTGCTGCGGGTGCTATGGGGCGTTCGCCGGGCGCTTCAGACCGGCCGCGTGGGGCGGTGGGGCGAGATGCTCGGTCGTGAGGGGGTCTACGAGGCCCTCACGTCTTCCGCGGGGCTTCACGCCGCGTGCGCCGACGTGCGCTTTCAGCCTGAGATCGGTCGCCTGACGGTGCGCAGCTCCTACTGCCCGCTGACCTTCTCGCGGGCCGTGACGGCCTACATGGAGCGCGTCTCGGCCTTCAACGACCATCGGGCGTTCTTCTACGCGGCGCCGCGCTACGGCCTGTTGGCCGCCGCGGCAACGCTCCTGGCGCCGGCCGCCATCCTGCTGATCGGGCCGTCCCTGGGCGTGGTGCTCGGCGTGGGCGCGGTCGTGGCGCTCGCCGCTGGGCTCTGGACGGTCATCGTCTTCAAGACCATCGGCGCCGTGCAGTACGACAGGGAGTACCAGGCCAGGCAGATCGAGCGGCGGCACGAGGCGCTGATCCGGCTGCACGAGACCGTGCAGACCGACCTGGAAAGGGCCAGGCGCATCCAGCGGGCCCTGGTGCCCGGACCCAAGCTCCAGCCCTTCCCCGAGGACGTCCATTTCGCCCATTCCTTCGTGCCCGAGATGGCCGTGGGCGGCGACTACTACGACTTCAAGCAGGTGGACGACCACCGCGTGGCCGTCGTGCTGGCGGACGTCTCGGGGCACGGCATGGCCGGCGCGTTCGTGACGGGCATCATCAAGACGGCGTTCGAGCTGCGCGACCTGGCGCGCGTGCCGCCGGCGGACTTCGTCGGTGAGGTCAGTGACATACTGGCCCGACTGACGCCAACCGACAGCTTCGCGGCCGTTGTCCTGGCCGTCTACGACGTGGCGCGCCGCACGCTGGCCTACGTCAACGCGGGGCACAACCCGCGTCCGATGGTGGTGCGCCGCCGCCAGCGCCGGGTCGAGAGGCTGGACGGTTCGGCCGGCCTGGTGGCGGGCGTCACGCCCGGGACGCCCTACGAGCAGGCCGAGACGCAGCTTGCGGCCGGCGACAAGTTCGTCATCTGCACCGACGGCATTATTGAGGGCGCCGACGAGGCGGGGGAGCTGTTCGGGCTGGCCCGCCTGGAAGAGCTGCTGATCGGGACGGCTGACCGGCCGGCCCTCGTCATGCCCGATTACATCCTGCACGCCCTGGCCGACCACATCGGCGACGCCCCGCAGAACGACGACCACACCATCGTCGTCATGGAAGTGCTCAGGTAGGCGGGCGTGCGCGCGCCTCAGTGCCACTGCCAGGGGCGGCGGACCTGGAAGAACTCGACGTCCAGTTCCGGGAACCGCTCGCTGAGGATGCCGCAGAAACGGCGCAGGCCGGGGTTCTCGCTCCCCTCGTGGCTGGTCTCTATCATGGGCACGCCGCACTCCGCCGAGAAACGGAACCCGTAGCTGCACGCCTCCCCGGCGACCAGCGCGTCGCAGCCCATCGCCAGCAGCTCTTGCTGGTAGGCGACGTTGGTGAACAGCCCCAGCCCGCCCCACGGCAGGCCGATGCGCGAGACGACCTGCCCCAGCCCTTGCGGCGCGGACACGCGCACGTGCTCCATGCCCATGCGGGCCTTGACGCGCTCGGCCAGTTCGCCCAGCGTGCACGGCTCTATCCGGTAGACCTTCGCCAGGCCGTCGGCCTCGACGGGCGCTGCGAGCCCGAGCCGCTCGGCAAAGACGTCGAAGATGCAGAACTGGTCCAGCGACCCGTGCAGGCGCAGGAACGCGGCCCCGCACGCGTCGAGCAGCTCCCGCCGCGCCCGGTTCACCTGCCAGTCCTGCCAGCCCTCCGGGGCGTCGGGGCGGTTGACGGCGTCGTAGGGGTAGTAGAGGCTCTCGTGCCCGATGACGATGCCGGCGCCCGCGTCGGCGGCCCTCCGCAGCGCGTCTTTCGTGGCCATCCAGCAGACCAGCGCGCGCCGGGCGTCGCGGTCGCCCTGCCCGTGCTGGAGACCCTCGTCGCTGTGCAGGGGGTGGCCGACCTGCTGCTCGAGGAAGGCGACGATGTCGAAGGCCGTTGCCACTTCGCCGGCGGTTCCTACCGGAGTTCGGAGACGCGCCCCTCGGCGTCTTGCAGCCAGTCCTCGTTCACCTCGATGCCCCAGCCCGGCCCGTCCGGCACCTTGACGGCGCCGTCCTCAATCTCCAGAGGCCGTTCCAGCAGGCCGTCCGACCAGTCGGTGGGCTCGATGGTCCACTCCTGCTCGTAGAGGCAGTTGGGCACGGCGGCGGCGAAGTGGAGCGTGAAGAGCTGCACCATGGCGCGGTTGGCCGCGTGGGGCGTACAGGCCAGGCCGAACTCGCGCGCCACCCCGGCGGCGCGCAGCGCGCGGCAGACGCCGCCAATGTAGAGGATGTCCGGCTGCACGATGTCCACAGCGTGCATGGCGGCCATGCGGCGGAACTGGGGGATGCTGTTGTCCTGCTCGCCGCCGGCCACGTAGACGTCCAGGGCGTCGGCCACCGCCCGGGTGGACTCGATGTCGGGGTAGGGGCAGGGCTCCTCGAAGTGGAAGACCCCGAAGCGCTCCAGCATGCGGCCCACGCGCACGGCCTTGTGGGCGGTGTAGCTGCTGTTGGCGTCCACGTTGATGCGCACCTCCTCGCCGAGCGCCGCGCGCACCGCCTGCACCAGTGCCTCGGTGCGGCCGGGCCACATGTCCCCGTCGCTGCCCCAGCGGGCCTGGGGTCCGGTGCCGATGCGCACCTTCACGGCCCGGAACCCCTGCTCCCGCGCCAGGCGCCGGAGCCGCTCGGCCTCGTCATCGGGCGCGATGTCGCGCCGCATGCTCGAGGCATACATCGGCACGGGATCGCGCACGCGCCCGCCGAGCAGGTCGGCCACGGGCCGGCCCCAGAGCCTGCCCTTCAGGTCCCACAGCGCCGTGTCAATGCCGCTCAGCGCGCGGCAGACGAACGTGCCCGGGAACTTCATCGTCCGGTCCATCACCCGGTCGCAGATGGCTTCGGCCCCCAGCGGGTCCTCCCCGAACACGATGGGCGCCAGCATCTCGTGAAGGACCTTCACCGTTACGGCCCCGCCGTAGGTGGAGCACTGGCCCGTGCCGAAGTCGCCCGTGTCGGCGTGGACGCGACAGACGGGGATGTCGTTCTTCAGCCAGGTTTCGATGCGGACGATCTTCATGGCGATCCCACGTGCAGAAGCACGGGAGCCCCCGAGGCAGGGCGCTCAATCCGGTGCTCGCAGCCGCCCGCGCCGATGACGCCGGGCGGCGCGCTCCTCGAAGATGTCCGTCAGGCGGTGCGCCGCGGCGTGCTCGCGCGCCAGGTCGTCAGTAGGCGGCAGGGGTAGTGGCATGGCCGAGACTCTCGCCAGAAAACCACGCCCGCTGGCGTTCACCACCGGAGCGCCCCCAAGGACAGAAGTCCATCGCGCCGGGACAGGTTTCCCCGCAACCGTCCGGCTTCCCAGCGCATGTTACATGCTCGGGGCAACTCGTGCAAGCGCCGGGGAAGCAAGGACCGGCACGCTGCTCGCCTGGGGCAGGGGAACTGCAGCGGCCGGCGCCGCGTCCGCTGCGGGTTGATTGCCGCCGTGCCCGCGCATATACTGCGCGCGCACGCGGCACGTCGCGGCTTGCCGGTTCGATACCCCATCGAGGGAGTGTGGCCATGAAGCAGCGCGTGGCACTGCTGGTCCTTGCCCTTAGCGTGTTGATGGTCCTCTGCGGTTGCGTCAACGGCGGCGCCTTTCTGACCCAGAAGGTCCGCGTCCGAGCGGGTCTGAGGAGGAGCACCGTCAGCCTGCTGGGCGTAGTGCCCCTGTGGCAATCGGAGATGCCGGCGGAAGAGGCCGCCGAGCGTTAGGCGGCGGACGCGTCGGTCACGACGCGTACTTCTCGTGCGGCCGGATGGCGGAGAAGTCCCCCTTGCGGGCGGCCTTCAGGATGGGTTTCATGTAGCGGTCCACGTCGGCGGCCGACATGGGGATGGGCATGCCGCGCAGCTTGGACTCGAGGGCCGGGTCCTTCGCCGCGGCGAGCATCCGATTGACGTGCTTGCGGCCGAACGCCTTCACCTCATCCAGCTTTGTGGGGAAGCCCACGCTCTGGGCCAGCGCGGCCATGCCGCGTGCGACGGCCCGCCCCAGCTCCATGCCGCCCAGCGCCTCCAGGTCGGCGGCGCCGTCCACGTAGCCGTGCTCCTGGTAGATGCGGCCGACCCGGCGGAGCCTGTCCTCGATGGCGGGCGCGAAGAAGCAGACGTAGTAGGGCGTCAGCAGCGCCGCAGCCATGCCGTGGTCCATCACGTCTACCAGGCTGAAGCTGTTCAGGTGGGGGCCGCTGGTGCTGCCGATCATGATGGCGTAGCCGCCCAGGTCGGTGCCGAGGCCGATGCTCTCGCGCAGCGGCTCGCAGGCCGGCTGCTTGACAGCGCCGGGCAGGGCGCCCACGATCAGCTCCAGTCCGACCAGCGCCGCCTCCTCCACCGTGGCGAACCGCCTGTGCTCCCGGGAGGTGCCGAAGTAGACCTCCAGCAGGTGGCAGATGCCGTCGAGCGCGCCCACCTTGGTGAACTGGGGCGACATGGTCATCGTGGCGCGGTAGTCGAACAACGCCACCGGCGGGACGACGGCCGTGTCAATGAACAGCTTCTTCTGGGAGGTCTCCATGTTCGTGAGGTTGGCGTACTTGGTCAGGTGGGCGGCCGAGCCGGCGGCCGTCTGCACCGCCATGAAAGGCACCAGCTTCTGGCCCGTGGTCTCCATGCGGGAGCTGACCTTGCCCAGGCCGAAGTAGTCCTCGCAGGAGCCGCCCAGGGAGGCGAGCGTCACCGAGCCCTTCAGCGCGTCAATGAGGCTGCCGCCGCCGAGCCCGACGACGGCCTCGGGGCGGATGGATAGTATCTCGTCGCGGACGCGCTCGACGTCGAGGATGGGGGCGTTGGGGCCGGCGCCCGGGCACTCGGCACGTATGGTGAGCCCGCAGCGTTCGAAGGCTTCTTTGAGGCCCTGGAGCATGCCGTTGTTCGTGCACGAACGGCCGCGCACGAGCAGGAACTCCTCGCCGATGCGCGCGGCAAGCTCGCCGGCGTGCTGGATGGCCCCCGGGCCGTAAGCGTAGGCGTCGCCCTTGAACTCGCCGATCAGCTCACGCGCCTTCCGCTTCAGCTCCTCCATTCCCCCTCCCTCGGTGTGCGTGGGCCAGCCGTCCCGGCAGTCGCCGGCGGGCTACCCGCCGAGCCAGAGCACCAGGATGCCCACCAGAAGTATCAGGACGACCAGCCCCACGATGAGGAGCCCCATGATGAGGGGGCCGCGGTCGCGCTGCGGCCGCAGGATCTGCTGGGCCAGCACGGTGCTCTCGCCGGATTCCTCCGGCGGCGGCTCGTAGGCGGCGAAGTCGCCCGGCCCGAAGGGGGCAATGTCCCTGGCCGCCTTCGCTGCCGGCTGTCGGGCCGTCTCCTCCCGTGCGGGCGGCGCCGACGGCAGCTCGTCCTCGTCCAGCTCGATGCTGGCCCCCATCTTGATCTCGCCCAGTATCTCCCGCAGGCTGGCCTCGTCTTCGAAGCCGGTCTGGCTCTCCTCGAAGCCCTCGGCGGCGATGGTCCGCCCCGCCAGCGCGTTCTCCAGGTCGGCGATGTACTCGTCGTAGTTCTGGTAGCGCTCGGCGGGGTGCTTGGCCATCATCTTGCAGATGATGGAGGAGATCGCTTCGGGCAGCTCTTCGCGCACCTCGATGGGGGGCGTCAGGGGCGTGCTCAGGTGCTGGGCAACGACGGCCATGGCCGTGCGCGCCACGAAGGGCGGCCGGCCGGTGAGCATGTGGTAGAAGGTGGCCCCCAGCGAGTAGATGTCGGTGCGCAGGTCCAGCGCCTCGCTGGAGCGGATCTGCTCGGGGCTCATGTAGTTGGGCGTGCCGACGGTCTGAAGCTCCCCGGTCAGCGACACGACGCCCTTGATGGTGAG
>LJUE01000144.1 GCA_001303885.1 Planctomycetes bacterium SM23_32
TGGGCCCGGACCTGTGCGGGGCCATCGCTTCGGTGCTGCCCCGAGAGGGCGTCTACCTCCAGGTGACGAACGTCCGCAAGCCGATCGAGGAGTTCTTCGAAATCAGGAGGAGCCGCCTGTTCCTGAGCAACATCCCTCCCGAGCATCTCTACTGCGCCTTTCCGAAGCAGCGATGGTGACGAGGGCCAAGGCCTTCGCCGGGCACGAATGCCCGGCGGAGCGCGGGCGGACGGCTTTCGGTCGGTGCGCAATATCGCGCGGCTCAGCGCCGCTGCCGGTAGCGCCTTGACGCCGTAGAGGGCGTCGTCTTACGCTGTCCCGCCGATGTCGCGGGCCTCGAGCGCTGCCTTTCGAAGAGGCACGATTCCTGCCCGCCGAACCTTGTCCTGCTTACTCCAGGTGACTTCCATGCGTACCCTCATCATCGGCGGCACCGGTCTGATCAGCACCGCCATCACCAGGCTGCTGGTCGAGCGTGGCGACGACGTGACGGCCTTCAACCGCGGCCTGACGGCGCCGCGCATACCGGAGGGAGTCGAGCAGATGCGAGGCGACCGGAAGGACTACGGGGCGTTCGAGGCCGCGATGCGCACGGCCGGCCCGTTCGACTGCGTCATTGACATGGTCTGCTTCGCGCCTGGGGATGCCGAGAGCGCGGTGCGCGCCTTCGCCGGCCGGGCCGGGCAGCTCATCTTCTGCAGCACCGTGGACGTTTACGCCAAGCCGGCCGACCGCTATCCCGTCACTGAAGCGCAGGCCCGCCGGCCCGTGAGCGGCTATGGACGGGGCAAGGCGCGGTGCGAGGACATCCTGCTGGGAGCCGATGAGCGCGGCGAGCCGGCCGTGACCGTCATCCGCCCGGCCTTCACCTACGGGGAGGGCGGAAGCGTTGTCCACACCTTCGGCTGGGGCACGGAATACCTGGACCGCATCCGCCAGGGCAAGCCTATTGTCGTCCACGGCGACGGCAGCTCGCTGTGGGTGGCTTGCCACGTCGAGGACGTGGGGCGGGCGTTTGTCGCCGCTGCGGGCAACCAGGCCACGTTCGGCAAGGCCTACCACGTGACCGGCGAGGAGTGGATGACGTGGAACCGCTACTATGAGGGCATCGCCGAGGGCATGGACGCGCCGACGCCCACGCTCGTGCACATCCCCACGGAGCTGCTCGGCAGGGCGGCGCCGACGCGGGCCGGCGTCTGCGTGGACAACTTCCAGTTCAACAACATCTTCGACAACTCGGCGGCGGCCCGCGACCTGGGCTTCCGCTACACCATATCATGGCTAGAGGGCGTCAGACGCACCGTGGCCTGGCTCGACGAGCACGGCCGCATTGACGGCTCCGACGACCCGTTCCACGACAGGCTGATCGCCGCGTGGCAGCGGCTTGGCGAGGACATGGCGCGCGAGATGGACCCACAGAACTGACGGGCACAGGAGTCCGCCGAATGGGCGAACAGGATGCACAGAGGCAGGTGGAGCAGTGGGGCATCTTCGAGTTGGCCCTCGAGGCGCAGACGCCGGGCAATCCGTTCATGGACGTGGATTTCGGCGCCCGCTTCGTGCACGGGAACCGCGCCGTCGAGGCCGCCGGCTTCTACGACGGCGACGGCGTCTTCCGCGTGCGCTTCATGCCCGAGGCGCAGGGAGAGTGGCGCTACGAAACGCGGAGCGACTGCGAGGCCCTGAACGGCAGGCGGGGCTCCTTCATGTGCGCCGCTCCCGGCGAGGGCAACCACGGCCCGGTGCGCGTCGCGGACACCTTCCACTTCCGCTACGCCGACGGCACGCCCTACTACCAGGTCGGCACCACGTGCTACGCCTGGGTGCACCAGGGCGACGAGCTGGAGGGGCAGACGCTGGCCACCCTCGCCGCGGCGCCGTTCAACAAGCTACGCATGTGCGTCTTCCCCAAGCGTTACGCCTTCAACCGGAACGAGCCGGTCTACTACCCGTTCGAACGCTCCGGCGGCGGCTGGGACTTCACGCGCTTCGAGCCCGCCTTCTGGCGCCACCTGGAGAGGCGTGTCGGCCAGCTCAGGGACCTGGGCATCGAGGCGGACATCATCCTGTTCCACCCCTACGACTCGGGGGCGTGGGGCTTTGACAGGATGGACGCCGCGAGCGACGACCGCTACCTGCGCTACGTGGTGGCGCGCCTGGCGGCCTACCGCAACGTCTGGTGGTCCATGGCGAATGAATGGGACTTCATGGGGGCGAAGACGGAGGCGGACTTCGACCGGTTCTTTCGCATCGTGCAGGAGAGCGACCCTTACGGGCACCTGCGCTCGGTGCACAACGGCGCGACCTGGTACGATCACGGCAAGCCCTGGGTCACGCACCTGAGCGTGCAGGGCGGCACGGACGGCCTGCGCGCCCTGCGTGAGCGCCATGGCAAGCCGGTGGTGGTGGACGAGTGCTGCTACGAGGGCGACATCGAGCACGGATGGGGCAACATCACCGCCCGCGAACTCGTGCGGCGGTTCTGGACGGGCACGGTTGGGGGCGGCTACGTGGGCCACGGGGAGACCTACCTGCACCCCGAGGACGTGCTCTGGTGGTCGAAGGGGGGCGTGCTGCACGGCGAGAGCCCGCCGCGCATCGCCTTCCTGCGGAAGATACTCGAAGAGGGCCCCGCCCACGGCTTCGACCCCCTGGACTGGCGGCCGAGCTGGGACATGTGGGGCGCCGGCAAGGGCGACGCGTACCTCCTGTTCTACTTCGCTTTCCGGCAGCCGCGTCGCTACTTCCTGGGCCTGCCCGAGGGGCGCGAGTACAGGGTTGACCTCATAGACACCTGGGGCATGACGGTCACGCCGGTGGAGGGCACGTTCAGCGGCCACGCCGAGGTTCCTCTTCCCGGCAGGTCTGACATGGCCGTCCGCCTCCGCAAGGTGACGTGACCGCAAGGAGCGAGATTCCATGGCTGAGCATGAACTGAACGTGGCGGCGTTCGGCGCCGTCGGCGACGGGCAGACGGACGACACCTCTGCCATTCAGGATGCAGTTGACGCGGCGGCAGAGGTGGGCGGAACAGTGGGTTTCCCCGCCGGCGTCTACCTCTGCTCGACGGTCAGGCTGCGCCCGCACGTCGGCGTGGCTGGGGAGCCCACGTGGAGCTACCGGGAGCCGGGCGGCGCAACGCTCCGCCTGGCCGACCCCGACGCCGCCTGCCTGCTGGACCTGACCGGCGCGTTCGGCGCAACGGTCGCCGGCCTCTGCCTGGAAGGCGGCGAACTCGGCGGCGAGGTCCACGGGATCCTGGTGGGCAAGCCGGATTACGGCAAGCAGGAGGATACGCCCCGCATCGAGCGATGCCGCGTGGCCCGCTTCACGGGCGACGGCATCCGGCTCTGGCGCATCTGGTGCTTCTCGGTCAGGCACTGCATGGTGGCGCACAACCGCGGCTGCGGCCTGCGCCTGCGCGGGTGGGACGGCTTCGTCCTGGACAACTGGTTCAGCGGCAACGGGGCGGCCGGCTTCGGCGCCTACGACGAGAACGCGTCCGTCACCATGACGGGCAACCGCGTCGAGTGGAACCGAGGGGGCGGCATCGTGATCCGGGGCGGCAATCACTACAACATCGGCGACAACTACATTGACCGTTCCGGGGGCCCCGGCGTGGACATACGTCCGGAGGGCGACCGGTGGTCGCACACGGTCTCCGTGGCGGGCAACGTGATCTACCGCAGCGGCAAGCCCGACTGGCCCGTCCGCGAGGAGCACGACAGCTGCCACGCGCGGCTGGAGGCCATACGCGGCCTGACCTTCAGCGCCAACGCGATGGACGTTGGCCGCGATGACGGCGGGCGAGGGGAGTGGTCGCCCGACTACGGCATCGTCTACGGGCGCCTGGAGACCAGCGTGCTGAGCGGCAACGTGCTGGAGGGCGGCGCCCTGAAGGAGCTGCTGGCGGACCTGGGCGGCCACGGCCAGGGCGTCGTCGTGCGGGACAACCCCGGCAGCCTCTACCGCCTATGAGCCCGGCCGAGCGTCGCCGGCAGACTCAGCCCATCCTCGCTTCCACGCCGCACTGTCTGGCGATCCCCAATAGCTCGCCGAGGCGCGCTTCACCTTGCGTCTCGCCGCCCAGCTCGTACTCCAGGCCGAGCCAGTCGTACTTCGCCGCGGCGGCCGGGTTGTAGGGCAGCAGCGCGACGCGCGTCAGCCCCGATTCGCGCGCGAACGTGCACACGGAGCGGACGTTCTCGTCCGTGTCGGTGATGCCGGGGACGAGGGGCAGGCGCACCTCCACGTCGCGGCCGGCCAGGCGGCGCGCGTTCTCCAGGATCGGCCCGTTCGGAGAACCGGTCCAGCGGCGGTGCTCGGCGTCGTCCATGAGCTTCAGGTCGTAGAGGACGAGGTCGGCGTGGGGCAGGAGCCCTTCCAGGTCGCTCCACGGGCAGGCGCCGCACGTCTCGATGGCCGTGTGGATGCCCAGCTCCTTGCAGCCGGCCAGCACCGCTGCGGCGAACGCGGCCTGGCACGTGACCTCGCCACCGGTCAGCGTGACGCCTCCCGCGTCGCGGAAGAAGGGGCGCATCCGCTCCGCCCCAGCGATGACGGCGCCCGCCTCGACCCAGCGGCCCGCCACCTGGAGGGCGCCGGTCGGACACTGCTCCACGCACGCGCCGCAGACGCGGCAGGCCTCGCGATGGAGCCGGTGCTCGGAGCCGGTCACCTCGTGCACGGCGTTGGGACAGGCGGCCGCGCAGCCGCCGCACAGCGTGCAGCGCTCGCGCACGAACACCAGCTCCGGCTCGGGGCGGCGCGACTCCGGGCTGTGGCACCACCGACACGCGAGCGGACAGCCCTTCAAGTAGACGGCCATGCGGATGCCGGGGCCGTCGTGTACGGCGAAGGTGTCCACGTCGAAGACGAGGCCACGCACCTGGCCGCCCGCGTGCGTCACGGCCCTGCCTCCTGGCGGCGGATGTGGTGCTCCTGCTGCTCGTGGCTCAGCATCGTGAAGTAGGCGCACCATCCGCCCATCCGGACGCGGAGGGACTCGTAGCGCTCCGGTTCCCGCTGAGCGGCGCGCAGCTCTTCGGTGTCGGCCACGGTGAGCGTCATCATCGAGCCGCCTGTCTCGACGAATCCCCGGACGAGGGCGGCCATGCGGTCGGTGCCCTCCTCGCCCTCGGTCAGGCGGCGCGCCAGCCGCAGGTCCAGCGGCCCGCCGGCGGGCAGGCTCTCGTGCAGCATCTTCGAGTAGGAGAGGATGGCGCCCGGGATGCCGCCGCGGTCCCGGCCGAGGGCCGGAGAGAAGTTGGACGAGACCGGCTCCCCGGCCAGTCGGCCGTCAGGCGAGGCCCCCAGTCCCTCGCCTATGCCGATGTACCACGAGAAAGTGCCGACCCCGCAGGGGAACTTCACCACCGACTCGTGGGCGGCGGCGTGACGAGCCACCGTCCGGACGAACAGCTCGACCAGTTCGCGCCCGACGGAGTCGGCGTACTCGTCATCGTTGCCGTACTTGGGCGCCGTCAGCAGCCTGCGCCGCAGCCGCGCGTAGCCGTGGAAGTCCGCGTCGAGCGCCTCGCAGAGCTCCGCCATGGAGACGTCGCGTTCGTCGAACACGACCTTCTTGAGGGCGACCAGCGAGTCAATGGCGTGCGCCGCGCCCTCAGCCAGCATGCCGAACGTGCGGAAGCGCGCGCCGCCGGCCGTCATGTCGCGACGCGACGCCACGGCGCCGTCCATCAGCGCGCTCAGCAGCGGCACGGGCGCTATCGTGTTGCGGACGTTGACCGTGTCCACGACCCTCCGGACAACCCGTGCCACCATGGCATCGAGCTGGGCGGCGAACGCATCCCACACGTGGCCGAAACTCGGGAAGCCGCGCGGGTCGCCCGTGTCCAGGCCCTGTGGGGTGCCGTAGAGCCGCGAGCGGCCGCGGTTCAGCGCCCACTCCAGGCAGAGCATCACGCTGAGGCGCTGGAAGCAGAAGTCGGTGCGGCCCGGGATGATGACCTCCCAGCAGCCGTCGTTCGTGTAGTCGCGCGCGTCGGACCGGGGAATGCCGAGCCGCTCCAGCGCCGGTACGAGCGCCTCGTCGTTGAAGATGGCCGGCATGCCGCCCCCGGCCTTCAGCACCTCGCAGACGCGGCGCAGCAGCTCGTCAGGCGAGCGCTGGTGCACGCGGACGGTGAGCAGGGGATTGGTCATCTCGTTGCGCCGGTAGCTGTCCAGCAGCAGGTGCGTGAGCGGATTCGTGCCGTCATCGCCCGCCGGCGTCAGCCCGCCGATGACGATGTTCTGGAGCCAGTGGTTCGTGGCGTCCAGGCTGTCGCGCCGGGAGCCGAGCTGGGAGGACGTGTAGTGGCGGGTGCGCCGGGCCGGGTCCGGCTCCTCCGGCGGGCGCTCGTCGGGGCGCTGCTCGTCGGTCGTCTTGGCGCGCTCGTTGAACTTCAGGCAGAAGCAGTCCACCAGCTCCG
>LJUE01000145.1 GCA_001303885.1 Planctomycetes bacterium SM23_32
GCCCGGCCCGTCGCGCGCGTCGAAGAGGACGAGGGCCACGTCGCAGCGGGCTGCCAGGTCGGCCGCCCGGTCCACGGCCATGCGTTCGAGGTCGTCGTCGGTGGCCCGAATGCCCGCGGAGTCCATCAGCTCGAAGGGCACGCCGCCCAGTGAGACGGTCTCGGCCACCACGTCGCGAGTGGTGCCGGGCTCGTGGTGTACGATGACGCGCTCCTCGTGGAGCAGGGCGTTCAGCAGTGTGGACTTGCCCACGTTGGGCGGCCCCAGCAGGGCCACCTTCGGCGGGTTAAGCAGTGCGCGGCCGAGCGGCGCCATCTCCAGCGCGGCGTCGAGCCGCGCGGCCGCCTCTTCGGGGCGGCCGGCGTCGAGCAGGTGGCACACGCGCCCGACCTCGTCGCCAAGCGCCCCGCCCGCCTGGTGCAGCAGCATGGCGGCGCCCAGCCTGGTGAGCGCGTGCGGCAGGGCGGCCAGGGCGCGCTCCCGGACCCCCGACGGCGAGAGCGGCCCGCCGCCCCTCGCGCGAGGCATGAACTGCGATGGGTCAACGACGCGGGCGCCTGCTTCCTCGAGGCACCGCAGCACGGCCCTGACCGCCACGATGCCGCCGTGGCAGTTCACCTCGAAGCGGGGCTCCGCTTCGGCCTGAAGCCGGGCCACGATCACCTCGTCCACGACCTCGGCCTGCCGCCGCACGGTCCCGTGTGCGATGGCTCCTAACGGCAGCTCCGACGCCCCGCGCCTGGTGCCGACGAAGACCCTGTCCAGCAGCCGAGCGGCGCCCGCTCCGGCGAGCGCGATGATGCCGATTCCGCCCTCGCCGGGGGGCGTCATGAGGGCGGCTCTGGGGGCTTCCGGGTCCATGGAGGCAGGTGTGCCTGGCGGGCGAAGCTTGACGTTGAGGGCGCCATTCTATACCATCGGCCTCTTGCGTTCACCATGCCGGTGCGCGGCGGACGCCTGGTGAGGGCGGCCACGCGCTGCGCGCCGTTCCCGCCGGGAGAGCCCCGATGATAGCAGAGTGCAAGCGCCGCATGCTGCCGAACGGCCTGCGCCTGCTGGGCGTGGAGAACCGCGCCCTGCACGCGTTCGTCTGCTCGGTCTACGTGCGCGTGGGGCCCCGGTTCGAGTCGAGCGAGCAGATCGGCCTGAGCCACTTCCTCGAGCACATGATCATGCAGGGCTCCGAGAAGTTCCCCGACTCCAACACCATCATGCGCGGCGTCGAGGACCTGGGCGGCGTGGTGGACGCGAGCACGTATGCCGAGTACATCAACGTGGTGTTCGGCGTGCACCGGAAGCACTGGCGGCGGGTGATGGACATCGCCGCCGATGTGCTGCTGCGACCGCTGTTTGCGGAGGCCGAGATCGAGCAGGAGAAGCAGATCGTCGCCCAGGAGATCATGCAGCACCGCGACCGGCAGGGGCGCAATATCAGCACGGCGGAGCTGGCCCACAGCATCATGTTCCGGGGCCGCGTCTGCGAGGCCGGCACGCGCGGCGATCCCGACCTGCTGGCGCGTTTCGACAGGGCCGCCGTCCAGGGGCACTACCGCCGCTACTTCCGCCCCGAGAACACTGTCGTGTGCCTGGCGGGCGGCCTGGACTTCGACGAAGTGGTCGGCGAGGTCGAGGAGCGCTTCGGCCAGATGCCGTCCGACGGGGAGGAGGTCGGCCGGCCGCTGGCGGCTGTGGCCAATCGGACGGGTCGCTCCCGGGCCTTCTACCGCCAGACCGAAGCGCTGCCGGTCGCCGAAGTGCTGCTCTGCCACGTGGCGCCGGGCCTGGGCGACCGCCGCCACGACGCCGTGCGTGCCGCCAGCCACCTGCTGGGCGGGGGCCTCAGCTCGCGGCTCTTCGCGCGCGTGCGCGAGGAGCTGGGGCTGGTCTACGACATCCACAGCCACCTCCAGAGCTACTCCGACACGGCCGCCATGGAGGTGTTCCTGACCGTCGGCGTGGAGAACATGCCCGCGGCGTTCGAGGCGGCCCTGCACGTGCTGAGGCAGACGAGGGCCGACGGGTTCGCCGCCGACGAGCTGGCGCGCTACAAGGAGGCGGCCAGTTGTGGCATGGAGATGCTGTGCGACCAGGCGAGCCCCCTGGCTGACTGGTTTGGGCGCCAGGAGCTGCTGCTCGAGCCCCAGCACGTGCGTACGCCGGAAGAGCACGTCCAGCGACAGCAGGCGCTCACGCTGGGCGACCTCCACGCGGCCATGGAGGAGATGGCGTCCGAAGCGGGCGTGACGCTGGTGGCTGTGGGGCCTTACGAGGAGCGGGAGCTGACAGCCATGCGCGGCCTGCTTGCGGCCGAGGAGGCCGACGCCCCTGGCGTGAACAGCGAGCGCCGAGACCGCGCGCAGGAGGAAGAGGGATGACGACCATACGGCTGCCCGAGCCGGTGCTGAAGGGCCAACTGAGCGTGGAGGAGGCCGTCCGCCGGCGGCGCAGCCGGCGGAGCTTCGCCGAAGAGCCCCTGGCGACGCAGCACCTGGGCCAGCTTCTGTGGGCGGCGCAGGGCATCACCGACGCCCAGAAGGGAAGGCGGGCCGCCCCCTCGGCCGGGGCCACCTACCCGATGAAGGTGTTCGTGGCCGTGGGGCTGGCGACAGTCGGCGACCTCGAAGCCGGCGTCTACCGCTACGTGCCGTCCGAGCACTCCCTCGCGTTCGCTTTCGGCGGCGACGTCCGCGAGCAGGTCGCCCAGGCCGCGCTGGGCCAGGACTTCCTGGCGGCGGCTGCGGCGGACGTCCTGCTGGCGGCCGACCACGGCCGCACCTCCGGGCGCTACGGGGAGCGCGCGCGCCGCTATGTGGCCATGGAGGCAGGCCACATCAGCCAGAACATCTCCCTTCAGGCCGAGGCGCTGGGGCTGTGGACCGTGGCCGTGGGGGCGTTCACCGACGATGCCGTCAGTGAAGTCTTCCGGCTTTCGGCGCCCCTCGAGCCGCTCTACCTGATGCCGGTCGGGCGCGCTCGCTGATTCTGGCGGGAAGCATATTGCGGTCGGCCGACCGACTCACTACAATAGGACCACCGGGGGTGGTCCTCGGTGGATCGGAGTCCCGGTCCTGCTCTTTCTGACCCGGTTTCTGCGGGGAAGGTCCATCTTCAGGAGGGACTGCATGGACAGAGGAAACGGGGTGGACGCGGCGACCCTGTTCGAGGAAGGCGGCCTGACGTACGACGATTTCATCCTCCTGCCCGGCTATATCAACTGCTCGCTGGCCGATATCTCGCTCGAGACGGAACTGACCCGACGCGCCGCTATCAAGAGCCCCATCATCAGCTCACCGATGGACACGGTCACCGAGAGCCGCATGGCCATCTACATGGCGCTGCTGGGCGGCATCGGCATCGTCCACTACAACAACACCGTCGAGGAGCAGGCCGAGGAGGTCCGCAAGACCAAGCGTTTCGAGAACGGGTTCATCATGGAGCCCGTCGTGCTCTCGCCGGACCACCGCATATCGGACGTGGACGCCATCAAGCGCCGCCACGGCTTCAGCGGCATCCCCATCACCCAGGACGGCCAGGTCGGCGGCAAGCTGGTGGGCATAGTGTCGGGCCGGGACATTGACTTCGAACCCGACCGCAGCAAGCGGCTGCGCGAGGTGATGAGCACGGACCTGGTGACCGCGCCAATCGGCATCACGCTGACCGAGGGCAACCGCATACTGCGGCAGAGCAAGAAGGGCAAACTGCCCATCGTGGACGAGGACGGCAACCTGGTCTGCCTGATGAGCCGCACCGACCTGCGCAAGAACCAGGACTTCCCCCTGGCCAGCAAGGACGAGTCGAAGCAGCTGCTGGTGGGCGCGGCCGTCGGCACGCATCCAGACGATCGCGACCGGCTCGGCGCCCTGGTCGAGGCCGGCGTGGACGTGGTGGTCTTCGACAGCGCCCAGGGCTACTCGGTCTTCCAGGTGGACATGATCAAGTGGGCCAAGGAGCGCTACCCTGACCTGGGCATCATCGGCGGCAACGTGGTCACGCCGGACCAGTGCGAGGGCCTCATTGAGGCCGGCGCCGACGGCCTGAGGGTCGGCATGGGATCCGGCTCGATATGCATCACGCAGGAGACGGTGGCGGTAGGCCGCTCGCAGGCCAGCGCCGTCTACCACTGCGCCCGCGCCGCCCACCAGAAGGGCGTGCCCGTCATAGCCGACGGCGGGATCACCTCCATCGGCCACATAGCCAAGGCGCTGGCCGTCGGCGCCGACACGGTGATGATGGGCTCCCTGCTGGCCGCCACCGAGGAGGCGCCCGGGGAGTACTTCTACGAGGGCGGCGTCAAGGTCAAGCGCTACCGCGGCATGGGCTCGCCGGAGGCCATGGCCGACCGGGGCGCCAGGCGCTACATGGAGCGCGATGAGGCCATCAAGGTCGCCCAGGGCGTCAGCGGCACCGTCGTGGACAAGGGCTCGGTCGTTGACTACGTGCCGTACCTGCTCCAGGGGCTCAGGCACGCGCTCCAGGACCTGGGCTGCAGGTCGGTGCGGGAGCTGCACGAGGGCGTCGAGGCAGGCCGCGTCGGTTTCGAGAAGCGGACGCCCTCGGCCCGCGTCGAAGGGGGGGTCCACAGCTTGCACTCGTTCCAGGAGCCGCATCGGTTCAGTTCGTCGAAAAGCTGATCGAGCGCGCTGAAAGGTCGGCGGTTGTTCAGGCGACGTGTCCGCATCCTGCTTGCTGCTGTGCTGATCGGGGGGGCGGCGCTCGTACTGCGCCTGGCCCAGGTCCAGGTCGGTTGGCACGAGCGCTTCGACCGCGACGATTACGTGCGCGCGGCGGGCAGCCACCTCGTCGAGACGGTGCGCGGGGGCATCTACACGCGGTGGGGCACGCCGCTCGCCCTCGAGACCCCGTCCTTCGAGCTCGGGGTCCACTACGCCAAGCTCGCGGACGATGACTGGCAGGGGACCGTCGCCGCCCTTTGCGGCGTCTCTGTGCAGGAGCTCCGCGAGCAGGCGCAGGCCACCATCGCCCGCGTTGAGCGCATGGAGGAGTACGTGCGCCGGCGCCGGGGCCGCAGCGACATCCGCGTCGCCGAGCGCTATCAGTATCACTGCGTCGCGCGGGACGTGCCGGCGGAGGTAGCGGCCCTGGTCCGCACCGAGCCGGGCCGCTTCCCCACGGTGCGGGTGGGTCGGCGGGACGTTCCGGCCGTCAAGGTGCTGGAGCGGACCGCTCGTCACTACCTCAACGGGGGCCTGGCGCCCCACGTGGTCGGCGAGCTGTTGCGCCTCTCGCCGGAGACGTGGGAGGTGCTGGCGGAACAGGGCCGGACGTGGGTGATGGGGGAGCCGTTCTCGGCGATAGGCCGCCGCTACAAGATGGACGATCGCATCGGGGCGAGCGGCGTTGAAAAGGCCGCCGAGGACCTCCTGCGGGGGGAGCGCGGCTACGTGCTGAACCGGCTCGTCTTTGGCGTGCTGTCGGTCGAGAAGGCGTCTTCCGCGACGCCGCCCAAGGCGGGGCACGACGTCTATCTGACACTGCGGGAGGACTTCCAGCGCGCGGCCAACGCCGCCCTCGAGCGGGCGGCCCGCGAGGAGACGCTCGACTTCAAGAGCGGCTCGCTCGTCATCGTGGACGTGCGCGACGGCGCCGTGCTGGCAGCCGCCACCTATCCCAGCTACGACCTGGCGAGCTACAGGGACGACTACGAGCATCTGAAGGCCGACCCCCGGTGGCCCTTCATGTTCCGGCCGATCCAGGCCGCCCTGCCCACCGGGTCGGTCTACAAGGTCATCACGGCCATTGCCGCGCTGGAGGAGGGGGCCATCACACCCTCGACCACCCGCACGTGCGCGCGGCGGGAAGTCTTCTACGCAGGGCGTTCCGCCAAGACGTTTCACTGCACGGGCAGCCACGGGACCATCTCGCTGCTGACGGCCATCGAGAAGTCGTGCAACATCTACTTCTACCACACGGGACTGGCTGCGGGCGGCGAGGCCCTGGCGCGCTGGGGCAGGGCGTTCGGGCTGGGCCGGCGCACCGGCGTGGACCTGCCCTATGAGAATGAGGGCCAGCTGCCCGTCCCGAGGCATACCTACGGTGTCCTGAACCTGTCCATCGGCCAGGGGGACCTGCTCTGCACGCCGCTCCAGGTGGCCTGCGCCATGGCGGCCATCGCCAACGGCGGACGGCTCTGCCGGCCGCACTTCCTGCACCACGCGCGCAACGCCGCCGGGGAGGTCGTGATGGAGGTCGAGCCGGAGTTCGCGCAGGTTCCCGTCTCGGGCGCGACGCTCTCCACCGTGCGGGAGGGGATGCGGAGGGCGGTGGAGAGCGGCACGGCGCGTCTGGCGGGCCTGGACCCGTTCCGGGCGGCCGGGAAGACCGGCAGTGCCGAGCTGGGCAGCGGGCAGCCCAACCACGCCTGGTTCGCCGGTTACGCGCCCCACGACGCCCCGAAGATAGCTTTCGC
>LJUE01000146.1 GCA_001303885.1 Planctomycetes bacterium SM23_32
TTCGAAGAACTCCAGGTCGGCCACGGCCGTAGTCGGGTTGTTCGGGTAGTTCAGCCACATCAGCTTCGCCAGGCGGCAGACCTCCCGCGGGATGGCCTCGAAGTCAACCAGGAAGCGGTTCTCGCGCAGCAGCGGCGCGTAGTGGGTGACCGCCCCGGCGAAGACGTGGCCGATGTTGTAGGTCGGATAGCCGGGGGACGGCGCAATCGCCAGGTCGCCGGGATTCAGCACGGCCATGGCGAACTTGGCGATGGCGTCCTTGCTGCCCATGGTGGGCAGCACCTGGTCCTCACCCAGGCTCACGCCGAAGCGCCGCCCGTAGAAGTCCCGGGCGGCGCGCGCGAGCTGTGCCACCGGCTGGTCGCACCCGTAGCGGTGACGGTGGAGGTCAGCCTCGTCGCGCACGGCTCGGCACAACTCGTCCACCACCGGATCGGGCGTCGGCCGGTCCGGGTCACCGATGCCCAGTGTGATGACCTGGACGCCCCGCTCGCGAGCCGCCGCGACCTTGCGGCGCAGGTCGGCGAAGAGGTAAGGAGGCAGCTTCTTGAGCCGGTCGGGCAGTTCCATTCTGGCTGCGCACCTCAATCGGGGGTGAGGCGTGCCCTGCGGGAAGGCACCCATTGTGCCAGGAGAGCGGGGCGCAATCAAGCGAACCGGGCGCCCGATTGCGCCGCCGGCTGCTGCGGCCCCCGGCGGCAGGGCTGACCTTGCAGGCGAGCGAGCATCCGGCTAAACTGCATGCGGGCATGACGTTGCAGGAGGGCACGGAGATGAAGCGAGCAGGGGTCGTGTGCACCGCGTGTGCGCTGTGGCTGGCGGCGCTGACGCTGGCGGGGGGCTGCGGGCGCCGGGAACCCGAGGCGCCCTCGCTCATCCGTGCCGTGAACGCCAATGATGCGGAAGCCGTGCGCGCCATTCTGGCCTCAGGGGTGGAGCCCGACTCCCAACTGGCGCCCAACGGGTTCACGCCGCTGCACCTTGCGACGGCGCAGGCGCATAGGGAGATAATGAAGATCCTGCTTGAGGCCGGGGCCAACCCCAACGGAGTGCGCCCCGACGGCGGAACGCCTCTGCACCTGATCGCCGGGAACGGGAACTACGGGCTGGCTAAGATCCTGATCGCCCACGGGGCGGACGTCAATGCCAGGACGCAGACGGGACACACTCCCCTGGCCGTCGCGATTGACCGTGGCCACAAGGGGGTCCAGGACGTCCTGCGCCAGCATGGCGCCGTGGCGGAGTGGGGCGACATGCCCCTGGACAGGATGCTGGGACTGGTCTCCGTCGGCGACGTGGGGGGAGTCGAGAGACTGCTGGAAGGGGGCTACGACCTGCACAAGGAGGGCGCGTCGGGGCAACGGCCGCTCATCCAGGCGGCGCGTTCGGAGCAGCCTGCTGTGGTGAAGCTGCTGCTGGAGCACGGGGCGGACCCAAACCGTGGGTATACCGACGAGCTGACCCCGCTCTACTACGCGTTCCACGCCGGCAGCGCCGAGATGGTCGGGATACTCGTGGAGCACGGCGCTGACGTCAACGTCAAGGGAAAGGACGGCATGGGGCTTCTCGGCGCCGCGATCCTGGCAGGACGCGATGACATCGCCGAGATCCTCCGCAAGCACGGGGCCGAGGCGTTCTGGGACGAGGCCCAAGGGGGCCCGCTCTTCAAGGCCGTGCTGGACGGCGACACGGCGCGGCTGACGGCGCTGTTGGAAGAGGGCGTCAGCCCCAATTACGTCGGGCCGGAGGGAGTGAGGGCACTGCACGTCGCTGCAAGACAGGGGGACGTCAGGTCGGTCGAACTGCTTCTGGAGCACGGCGCCAGGCTGACGGCCGACCAGCGGGACGGCGCCCAGGCGATACACGTCGCTGCCGCGGCCGGCCACCGGGAAGTGGTGGAGCTGTTGCTGGCCCGCGGGGTGGACGTGAACGAACCGGGCGCCGACATGAAGACGCCCCTGAACTGCGCCGTGGATGCCGGCCAGGAGGACATGGCGGAGTTCCTGCGTGGGCGAGGGGGGCAGGAGTACGTGCCGTTCCTGGAGACCGCCGACCTGCCCTGGGCCGACATCTCCAGCCGGGCGGCAGACGAGGAGGGCGCCGCAGAATGAGCGCGCCGCCCCCAGCCGTCTGAGGAGGCCGGGTGCGATGCCCACCGTGAAGGCGCTGGACCTGGAAGAGCGCCTCGACGAGGCCGCCGCGGCGGCCGTCTGCGTTCTGGTCGGGGACGACGAATCAGCCCGGTCCCGCTGCCTTGGCCTCATCGAGCGGGCGGCCGCGCCGACGGAACTGCCCGGCAGCACGGTTCGGCGCTTCGAGGATGATCCGGAGCCCGGCGACGTCTTTGACGAGCTGCGCACCGTGCCCTTCATGGGGCTGGAGGGTCGGCGCGTCGTCGTCGTCGAGCAAGGGGACGCCTTCCTCGTGAGCAACTGGCGGCACCTGGCTGACTACGTGCGCAGGCCCAGCCGCACGTCCACGCTGCTGCTCTGCCTGTCCGGGCTTGATGCCAAGGGCCCGCCGGGAGCCCGGGCACAGGACCAGAAGGAACAAGGGGAGAGCGCCCGCCTCTGGCGGCGCTTCGTGAAGGACCTCAACGCGGCCGGGCTGGTCGTTGACTGCCGGGCGCCGGACTGGCGCGACGCCAAGCGCTGGGTCCGCGCCCGCGCCGAGCAGATAGGCAACAAGCTCACGCCTCGTGCCGTTGACTCGCTGGTCGAGGCCGTCGGGCCTGACCTGACCGCCCTGCAGAACGAGCTGGAGAAGCTCTCCGCCTACGTCGGCGACGAGACCACCATCACCGAACGCGACGTGAGCGACATAGTCTCAGAGGCCAGGGCGCGTTCGGTCTTCGACCTGGGGGACGCCGTGGCGCGGGGGGAGCTGCCGGTCGCGCTGCCCCTGTGCCGCAACCTGCTGCTGCGCGGGGAAAGCCGCGAGGGCGTCATCTCCTCGCTGGCCTACCAGACGCGGCGCCTCTGGCAGATGAAGCGGCTCCACGCAGCAGGCGCATCCGAGAAGGACATCGCCCGTCAGATCGGCGCTCCGGCGTTTGCCGTGCGCCGCGCGCTCAAGGCCCTGCCGAGCGTCTCTGAGCAGCGGCTTGCGCGCCAGGTGGCCGTCCTCGCCGAGGCGGACGCGCAGTCGAAGACCACGTCGCTGCGCTCTCAGGAGGAAGCCGTCTGGCTGGAGAGCCTTCTGGCCAGGCTCTGCGGAGGGTAGGGGGCCGGGCGCGCTCAGAACCGGTCGAGCGGCACCATCCCGGCCAGCTCCATCTGGTCGGCGTCGAGGACTTCGTCAAACGGGTCCTCGAACTCGTCGCCGTAGTCGGCCGCTATCGCCTCGCGCGGCCTGAGGATGAGTTCGCGATGGCGCCGCCTGATCAGCTCCAGACGGCAGCCCGTACCGTCCTGCCTCGGCCCGCCCTTCCTTGTGTTCTTCGACCTCACCGACATGCAGCAATTCCCCATCTGGCAGCTTCTGAGATCCCGGCGCAGTCGCCCTCACGGCAACGCACACTTGCGCGGGGAAGCGTGACGAACGCACGCTGTGTAAACGAAAGGCCCAAACCTGTCAAAAACCGGCCGTGCGGGCCTTGCCTGCGGATAGCCCCCGTAGCAGGGCCGCACGGCCTCCTAACGCGCCTGAAGACATCAAGCGCCGTGTGAATCCTTATGTTAAGCGAAGCGCCCCGGTTTGTCAACCCCGAAAATCGCTCCGCGCCGGCTCGGGCTCCTCACGAGGGGCGCGGCGCAATGGACTCCCGCTCGTGCTGCGCGTAGACCTCGACCATCTCGTCATAAACGGCCGCCGCCGCCGGATCGGGCTCGATCCGTGAGCCGGGCACCGGCTCGGCGAAGCCGGCCACCACGTCCTGCCATGCCGGCGCCTCGCCCCCCTCGGCCATCTGCGCCTGCGCCGCCCGCAGTGCCGCGCCCAGCGCTGCGCTGTTGGATACCTCGAACCGGTAGACGGGGCAGCGGTGCACGTCCGCCATGATGCGCAGTATCTCCGGGTTCTCCGAGGCGCCGCCGGTGGCGTAGATCTCCTTCGGGCGCACACCCATCCAGCCCGAGTGGATGCGCATGGACATCATCTGCGCCTCGACCACCGCCCGGCAGTTGGCCGCCGCGTCGTCCTCCTGCAGGCCGAACCGCTGCACGCCCGGCTCGAGCACCTTCGGCACGATCTCCGGCTCGAAGTAAGGCAGCATCACGGCGCCCCCGTTGCCCGGCGGCGTGCTGCGCAACGCCTCGCTGAAGCCGTCCCAGTCCAGCCCGTAGGTGTCGCGCACCGCCTCCCGCGCCAGCGACCCGTTCTTGAAGCAGATCAGCGTCATGTAGTCGCCGGTCGGCGCGCCGAAGACGTGCCCCTCGCCGTGCGGATCGGTGTGGCATTCCGCCATGAAGCCGAAGTAGGTGTCGCTGGTGCCGAGGCTGATGGCCACCATGGCCGGCCCGACCAGGCCGACGCCGATGAGGCTGTTGGGGTTGTCGCCGGACCACGCCACCGCGCGGGCGTCGGGGTTCAGGCCGTAGTTCTCGACGAAGTAGGGGCTCACCGCGCCGATGACGCTCGCCGAGGGCACCAGCTCGGGCAGGCGCTTGGCGAGCCCGGGCGCCGTGGCGTCCAGCGCGCCCGGGTGCCACCGCTTGCGCTCGATGTCCATCAGGTTCATGCCCGCCCCGTCGCCGTGGTCAATGGGGGCAATGCGGCCGGCCAGGATGGAGGCCATGAACGAGCTGACCAGGGCGACGTGGGCCGTGCGGCCGTAGGCCTCGGCGTCGGCCTTGTAGAACTTGCGTATCTGCGGGCCCGTGAACCGCTCGAAGGCTGCCGAGCCGGTCGCCTCCGCCGTGGCGGCCGGCCCGCCGAGGGCGTCCATGATCTCGTGGCACTCCGCGGTCGTGGACGAGTCCATCCAGATGGGGCTCGTCGGGCGGCTGAAGACGCCGGACAGCGCCTCCGCCAGCGAGTCGGCGGCAGCCAGGCCGGCGAGCGCCTCGGGGGCCGACGCGTTCATGTAGACCGAGCCGTGCTGCTGGCCCGAGCCGGAGACGGCCAGGATGGAGCCCAGGTCCACGCCGTCGTCCCGCATCTGGCGGAAGGTGAGGTCGAGCGCCTCGACCCACATCAGCGGCGGCGAGTGGATGACCTTCGGGTCGGGATTGCGCAGCACGCCGTTGGTCGTGCCGTAGGATGGGAGGGCGTCGTCGAAGGACAGCGAGCACTCGTAGACGACGTCGCGGGCGTCGCCGTCAATGACGATGGCGGAGAGGCTCTGGGTGCTGGCGTCGAGCCCGAGGAACAGCCGTGCCATAGTGCGCCTCCGGCGGTCGGGGAGTCGACAACGTACCCGTCCGGGCCGTGGATGATAGTAAGCTCATCTGGTCGGGTCAAGCGGCCGCAAACACGGCGGGCTCAACACGGAGGCACTGAGAACACGGACGAGGCGTAGGACCAACACGCGCAGCCCTGGGCCAGACGACGCGGCGCAGGATGCCGTCCTTCAGGATGGGAGCGCCGAAGTTGATGAGCAGCCCGACCCTCTTGCCGCTCATACGCAGCTAGGTCAGCAACTGCGCCTCGTGGATGGGCAGGATCTCCTCGGCCGCCTTGACCTCCACGATCACCTCGTCCTGCACGACGATGTCCAGACGATAGCCGCGGTCGAGCCTGGCGCCCTTGTATTCGACGGGCAGGTCCACCTGCCTTCGGAACGGAACGCTCCGCAGATCGAGTTCATGACATAGGCATTCCTCGTAGGCGGGCTCCAGCAGTCCCGGCCCAAGTGCCTTTGCACCTCAATCGCCGCCCCGATGACGGCTTCTGTGATATCCCCTGCAATCAGCATGTCCGCTTCTTATCCGTATCTGTACGTTCTCCGTGCCCCCGGTGCCTCCGTGGTGTGACTTACGTCTTGAGCAGCGGGAAGCCCAGGCGCTCCCGCAGCGCCAGCCAGCCCTCGGCCACCGCCCGCGCCAGGTCCCGCACCCGCCCGATGTAGCTGGTCCGCTCGGCCACGCTGATGGCCCCCCGCGCGTCGAGCAGGTTGAAGGTGTGGCTGCACTTGAGCACCTCGTCGTAGGCGGGCAGTGCCAGGCCCTCCTCCAGGCATCGGCGGCACTCGGCCTCGTAGGTCTCGAAGAGCCGCCGCAGCATCTCCACGTCGGCCACGTCGAAGTTGTAGCGGCTGAACTCCACCTCGTCCTCGTGGCGCAGCTCGCGGTAGCTCACCCCCGGCCCCCACTCCAGATCGAACGCGTCCGTCACCCCCTGCAGGAACATGCCGATCCGCTCCAGCCCGTAGGTCAGCTCCAGGCAGACCGGGTCCAGGTCAATGCCGCCGACGCGCTGGAAGTAGGTGAACTGCGTTATCT
>LJUE01000147.1 GCA_001303885.1 Planctomycetes bacterium SM23_32
CGTGGCTGATCTGCAGGTTCGTTGATTCAGAAGCCGATTTCGTCTTTGTGCCCAAGAGCATGATCGGCGAGGTGGCGCAACGGGAGAGCGCGATCCCCTTCGACGCGCCCGGCGTCGAGCTGGGCCATCACGACGACAGGTGTTCCTTCGAGGCCATCATCGAGAAGTACGAGCTGACCGATCCCGCGCTCCTGAGGATGGCGAAGGTCATCCACGCGGCCGACACGCGCGACATGGACAGCGACCCCCTGGCACGGGGCTTCGAGGCCATCGCCGTCGGGTATAGCCTGAGGTTCCCCGACGACGAAGAGAACCTCGCCCACCAGTTCGAGATGTACGACGCGCTCTACGCCTGGTGTCGCCTCGACGTGGCCAAGGGCCAAGGGGGCGACAAGGCGTGACGCGTCTGCGTCGGCTTGGGGACTTCCTCGGACTGAAGAAGAGCATCGTCGGCCTGCTCTGCATGGTCATCCTCGTCGGCATGGGCGAGAAGATGGCCGAGCGGTTCCTGCCGATCTACCTGATCGCTCTCGGGGGAGGGGCGATCTCGATCGGCTTGCTGAACGGGCTGGACAACCTGCTCTCCGCCCTCTATTCCTTCCCGGGGGGCTACCTGGCGGACCGCCTCGGCACGAAGCGAGCGCTGCTGGTCTTCAACCTCGTTGCGATGCTGGGCTTCGTCGTCGTGATCTCTGTCCCGACATGGCCTGCCGTGATCCTGGGGTCCGTGTTCTTCCTGTCCTGGACGGCCATCTCCCTACCGGCCACGATGGATCTGGTGGCCAAGGTGCTGCCGAAGCACAAGCGGACGATGGGCGTGTCTATCCACTCGCTGGTGCGTCGCGTGCCGATGGCCCTCGGGCCCGTCGTGGGCGGCCTCTGTATTGACCGATGGGGCACGAAGGACGGCGTGCGGATTGCGTTCGTCGCTGCGCTCGGGATGGCCGTAGTCGCTGCTGTGGCGCAGCAGATCCTCATCGAGGACGAGCCCCGCAAGCAGCAGGCCCCGGCGTCTGTACGGCGCAATCCCTTCGCCGTGCTTCGCGAGATGAGGCCGGAGCTCTGGAGCCTGCTCGTCTCCGACATCCTGGTGCGCTTCTGCGAGCAGATACCGTATGCCTTCGTCGTCGTCTGGGCAATGCAAAGGATCGCGTCCCCTGTCAGCGGCACCCAGTTCGGCATACTGACCAGCGTCGAGATGGTCACTGCGATGCTCGTCTACATCCCCGTTGCCTACCTGGCCGACCGGAGCCACAAGAAGCCGTTCGTAGTCATCACGTTTGCCTTCTTCACGCTGTTCCCGCTGGCGCTGATGTTCTGCCAATCGTTCGGCCTCCTGGTCGCGGCGTTCATCCTGCGCGGCCTGAAGGAGTTCGGGGAGCCGACGCGAAAAGCCCTTATCATGGACCTGGCGGCCGAGGACCGCAAAGCGCTGGCGTTCGGCGCCTACTACTTGATGCGTGACACAGTGGTGTCCCTGGCGGCGTTCGGAGGCGCCTTCCTGTGGCAGATCAGCCCGCAGGCGAACTTCCTGGCAGCGTTCGCTTCCGGTGTCCTGGGGACGCTGTGGTTTGCGATTCGTGGCCGCGACCTGAAGAACTGATGCATGCCCTTGCCCAGCCCAACCCGACCCGCCGGCGCCGAGGCTTCGGCGGGCAGACGGCTCGAACCCGTCTTCGCGCAAGGCTGCGACGGGCGGGCTTCCGACCGGGTATGTGAACAGGGAGAGAGTACACCGTCCTGCCCGACCCCGCGCCGGCGGCAAGGGCGAGGGCGTCGTAGGCACATCCGAGAAGAGCGTGCCGATGTACACGCGCGATGCGCCTGGCGAAGCAGAAGCCGACCTGCCCCCCGAGAGCAACTCCTTGCGGAGACTCGGCCACCGTTTGACACTTCCAGCGAAGGCCCACAGGATGTAGACTGAGTCCGAGTTCCCGGGGCGGTTTGGGGGCGTTCATGCCGGCGAGGCCGGCGCATACCGATAGCCGTGAGTGAATGCGCGCCATGCGACTCTATCTGATCAACCCCTCCAACCCGCTCGTCAGCAGCGTCAACGCCACGGCGAGCCGTTGGAACCGCTACCGTATCTGGAAGCCGCTCAGCCTCATGGTTCTGGCGGGCCTGACTCCGCCTGAGTGGGACGTGTCGATCGTAGACGAGAACCTCGGCGTCCCGGACTACTCGGCCATGCCACGCCCGGACCTGGTCGGCATCACGGCCTTCACCTCGCAGGCAAACCGCGCCTATGAGGTAGCCGCTCACTACCGGCGCCTGGGCGTCCCCGTCGTCATGGGCGGCATCCACGCCACCATGTGCCTGGACGAGGCTACGGAGCACGTGGACTCCATCGTCACGGGGGAAGCCGAGGGGGTCTGGGCGGGGGTCCTTGAGGATGTCCGATGTGGCCGCCTCAAGGGCCGGTATGACGGCGGGCTCGCCGAGATGAAGGACGTCCCGCCTGCCCGTCATGACCTGCTGCCGCCGGCATACGCGCTCGGAGCGATTCAGACCACACGCGGCTGTCCCCTGAACTGCAGCTTCTGCAGCGTCACCGCGTTCAACGGGGCTCACTACCGCCAGCGACCGATCGCAGACGTCGTGCGGGAATTCCAGTTGATCCGCGAGAAACGCATCCTGGTGGTGGACGACAACCTCATCGGCACACGCCCGGAGCACATCGCCCGCGCCAAGGATCTGTTCCGCGCCATGGCGCGTGCAGACTTGGGCAAGGAATGGGTGGCCCAGGCCACGATCAACTTCGCCGATGACGACGAACTCCTGGCGTTAGCCGCGATGGCGGGGTGCAGAGGGGTCTTCGTCGGCTTTGAATCCCCCACGCCGGAAGGGCTTGTGGAGATCGGCAAGAGGTTCAACCTTCTGAAGGGCCGGGACTTCCGCGCTTCCGTGCGGCACATACAACGGCACGGGATTCTGGTCGTGGGTTCCTTCATCATCGGTCTGGACGTGGACAAGCCGGGCATCGGCAAACTCATCGCTGAGGCAGCCAGCCGATACGGCTTGGACAGCACCAATGTGGGATTCCTGACGCCTTTGCCCGGCACGCGCCTGTGGGACAAGATGAGGTCGGCGGGCCGCATCGTCCTGGATGCCTATCCTGAAGACTGGGAGTACTATACGCTGAACTTCCCGGTGGCCCAGTATAAGCATTTCTCTCTCCAAGGCATCTTCCAGGAGATGGTGTCCTGTAACCGGGACTTCTACTCCATCCCCCGCATTCTGCGAAGGGCATCGAGGAACGTGTGGCAACGCCGCGCGCCCCTGTTCAACCTGGTGGCCAATCTCTCGTACAGGAGGAACTTCCGTCTCGACTGCAAGACGTACGTGGACTTCACGCGTGAACGGGGCAGTGCCCGCAGCGCGCCTGACTCCTGAGGTCGGCCTCACCGTCCCGCCTTCCGCGCCCCCCCGACCCGCCTGCGCCGAGGCTTCGGCGGGCAGACGTTTCGCACCTCCGCGCGGGGTATCTAAACAGGGAGAGCACACCGTCCTGCCCGACGCCGCACTGGCGGCATAGCCGAGGTTGTCGTGGGCTTGCCCGCCATAGCCCTCGTGGCGAAGGCGGGCGCAGCTCGACTCGTGCTAAGTAGCCAGCTACTTCGCAGAGTCGCATAGGAGCCGCCCATGCGGCGGTCCGAAGAGCTTGCCGTGAGGTGCCCCTGCCCCCCCGCGCGCGGGTCCATCGCGTGAGGGTGGGACGGGATGTGGTATACTCAGGTGCGAGGAGGCGATGCCGGGCGCCGCAAGGCCGGAGCGCCTGCCGGGGGAGCCGCCGTCCGCAAGGGGGCCGCCATGGGGACATGCCGCATCCTGTCCCGCAGCACCCAGCCGTTCCGCGACCGTCTCGAAGCCGCTCGACTGCTGGCCCAGGAGCTGAGCAACGACCTGGAGGGGGAGGTCGTCGTGCTGGGCATACCGCGCGGGGGCGTGCTGCTGGCCCGGGAACTGGCCGACCGGCTGGGCGCGGCGCTGGACGTGGTGCTGGTGCGCAAGCTCGGTGCGCCTGGCAACCCGGAGCTGGCCATCGGCGCGGTGACGGAGGACGGGCGCGTCGTCATGCACGAGGCGGCGGCGGGCAGCCTGGGGGCGGACCGGGACTACGTGCAGCGGGAGACGCAGCGCCAGTACGCCGTGCTGTGCGAGCGCAAGGAGGCCTATCGCGGCGTGAGCCCGCGCGTGCCCCTCGAGGGCAGGACGGCCGTCGTCACCGACGACGGCGTGGCCACGGGCGCCACGCTGCTGGCGGCGCTCTGGGCCGTGCGCGACGAGGCGCCGGACCGGCTGATCGCGGCCGTGCCGGTGGGGCCGGAGGGCAACCTGCGCAGGCTGGCGCAGGACGCCGACGAGCTGATCTGCTTGCGCGCGCCGCCGGGGTTCGCCGCCGTCGGCCAGTTCTACGTGCGCTTCGAGCAGGTCAGCGATCGGCAGGTCATCCAGGCCCTGCGAGAGCGCCCGGGAAGCGCAAGGCAGCAATGAGAGATGAGGCGCTGAACGACGCCCTTGCGCCGGCGCTGGGGGCCCCTTAGCCCTCCCGCCGCCAGCGCAGTATGGCCTCGGCAATGGCCAGGTCTTCGGCGGTGGTGATCTTCAAGTTGTCGTAGGTGTCCTGCACCACGCGGACTTCCCCCCCGATGCGTTCGACGAGCTGGGCGTCGTCGGTGCCGCAGAACCCCTCTTCCCGCGCCGCGTAGTGCGCCCGGAGCGCCAGCTCCCGGCGGAACCCCTGCGGAGTGCGCGCAAACCAGAGCCGCTCGCGCGGCGGCGTGCGCTCGATCCTGTCGCCCTGCCCCACCTGCTTCACCGTGTCGGTGGCCGGCACGGCCGCGCAGGCGCCGCCGAACCGCGCCGCCGCGTCCGCCACCCGCTGCACGACGCCGGGGTCAACGAGCGGCCGGACGGCGTCGTGGATCAGGACGATGCCGGCCTCCTCGACGAGTCCCAGGCCGGCCAGCACGCTGGCCTGGCGCGTCGGCCCGCCCAAGGCGAGCCGCTCGATCCCAAACCGCTCCCTGAGCCCCTGCGCCAACTCGCTGCCGCCGTGCTCGTCCGCGTGCACGACGGGGACAACCTGCCCGCATCCCGGCGCCCGCTGAAGGCGCTCTATGGTGTGGTAGAGGATCGGGCGGCCGAGCAGCTCCAGGTAGGGCTTCTTGCGGCCGCCCATGCGGGTGCCCGTGCCGGCGGCGGGGATGACGACCGCGAAGGCAGTCGGCGCGGGCGTCGGCGTGTCGCTCTGACGGTCGCTCATGGGCAGGCAGCCGGGCCTGGCGGCGGCGTGAGGCGGCTCAGCGGGACTGCGGCGCCCCCGCCGGCCTGGCGAATATCATCCGTCCCGTGTCGCGGGTGATGGTGTTGCGAACGACCACGTCCACTTCTTGCCCCAGCAGGTGGTCGGCCTGTTCGACGATGACCATGGTACCATCGGGCAGGTAGCCGACGCCCTGGCCCGGCTGCTCGCCGCGCTTGATGAGCTTGACGGTAAGCTGCTCGTCGGGCAGGGCGACAGGCTTGAGGGCGTTGGCAAGCTCGTTGAGGTTGATGACGGTGACGCCCTCGAGGGCGGCCAGGCGGTTGAGGTTGAAGTCATTGGTCATCAGCTTGGCGTTCAGCAGCTTGGCGATGCGGACGAGCTGCTCGTCCACGGGGCGGTCTTCGTCGGAGCCCATGTCCTGTATGCGCACGTCCATGTCCGGATCGTTGCGCAGCTTGTTGAGCACCTCCAGACCGAGCCGGCCCCGCTCCCGTTTGAGCTTCTCCCCCGAGTCGGCCAGTTGGTGAAGCTCGTAGAGCACCACCTGGGGCACCAGCAGCGGCCCGTCCAGCACCGAGGCGCTCATGATGTCCGGGATGCGACCGTCAATAATGACGCTGGTGTCCACGACGGTGGGCCGGTTGCTCTTCTCCTCGCGGCGGAACTCCACGTAAGGCACGATCAGGTTGAACTTGTCCCGGCTGCGGTAGATGAAGGCGATGCCCAGATAGCTGAAGACGACGATCAGGGCCCCGGTCAGGTCCTCGCGGACGACGTCCATCGTCTCCTTGTGGATGGCCAGGCCGACCACGGCCACCGTGAGCGTGGCGAACAGCAGCCCGAGCAGGGCGCCGAACACGATGGACGAGATCAGGGCGATCGGGCCGCGGCAGACGAACCACTCCGCCACGATGACCAGGAAGCTGGCGAAGATGCCGACCAGCAGAAAGACGAACGGCTCGCCGAGGTCCAGGCCGATGGAGTAGGCCGTGCCGGCGGACGCCAGCACGAACAGCGCTCTGAAGACCCACACGCCCACGGCCTCCCCTCCC
>LJUE01000148.1 GCA_001303885.1 Planctomycetes bacterium SM23_32
ACTCGTGGAACTACGCCCTCGGCGACAGCGCCTTCTGGCAGAACGCGCGCGACCACTGGAAGGGCGTGATCAAGGCGCACAAGAACCACCCCGCCGTTGTGATGTACAGCATCGAGAACGAGATCCTGCACTGCGGCGGAGAGAGCCACGCGCCGGGCACGGAGGTAGAGCTGGGCAACCTGGGCCTCTACGTGAAGTCGCTCGACCCGACCCGGCCGATCATGTATGACGGGGACGAAGATCCCAACGGTGCCGCCGACGTCATCAACCTGCACTATCCCCACGAGTTCCCCAACCACACCGACTACCCCGACACGGCGTACTGGTTGGACGCTCCCATCAGCGTGGAGGGATGGCCGTATGCCACGTGGGAGTGGGACCGCCAGAAGCCGCTCTACATGGGCGAGTTCCTCTGGGTCCATTCGCAGTCATCCCACGTCTTCACGGGGCTGCTGGGTGACGAATCCTACATAGACTTCGAGAGCATGCGGCATGAGGCCAAGGCGCGGGCCTGGGAGATGCAGACGGAGGCCTACCGCTCGCAGGAGGTCTCTGGCATGTGCCCGTGGACCGTGTGGGAGAGCGGGACGTTCCCCAACGAGCAGTGGTACACCATCCAGCGGGTCTACGAACCGAACGCCGCCATCGTCAAGGAGTATGACCGCCGCTTCTGGGCCGGCGAGCAGGTGCCGCGCACCGTCTTCCTCTACAACGACACGCTCTACGCGGCCGATCTGACGCTGGAGTGGCATGTGGGCGGGCAGATGCAGGGACAGGCGCAGTTCTCCCTCCAGCCGGCCGAGATGACGCAGACCAGCATTACACTGGCGATGCCCCAGGTGGGGGCGGCGACGGCCGTGGACTTCGACCTCGTGGTGAAGAACGGTGCGAACACGGTCTACAGCGCGACGCGGGCGTACACCGTCTATCCCGAGCAGGCGCCTCAGTTCGGCCTGCCCCAGGGAACGCGGGTGGCCCTCTACGGGGGCTCGGGTACGGAGCTTTCTTTCCTGCAAAGCGGCGGCCTGCAGCCGATGGTGCTGAGCGACCTCGCCCATCTTGAGGCCGCGGACCCGGACATACTGGTCATTGCCGCCCACGCCCTGGACTCGATGGCCGGAGGGGGCGATCCTGCGGTGGGGGGCGGTGTGCTGGAGACGATCCACAGCCTCGTTCAGCAGGGCGGCTGTGTGCTGGTGCTGGAGCAGGACGCCTACCCGCCCGGGATGCTGCTGGCGTCTCTGAACGGCCAGGCGGCCACCATCGGGTTCAAGCGCACGGTCCTGCACTCGCTGCTGGGCGGCCTGCCGGAAGACGCTTTCAAGTTCTGGCGGGGCGATCACTTTGTCACGCGCAACTCGCTTGCGCGGCCTCAGAGGGGGGGCTTCTGCGTCTTTGCTGACGCGGGCGGGCCGAACGGGCTGGACCGCGTGTTGCTCCTCGAAGTGGTCGAGGGCAGCGGGCGCTACCTCCTGTCGCAGCTAGCCCTCGTCGAGAAGCTGGGGCAGGAGCCGATGGCGGGCGCGATGTTCGAGCGTTTGGTGAGCTATGCCGGCGCTGCGTCCGGTGTTCGCAACGCCGCCGCCCTGGTGGACGGCCAGGACGGGCTGGGGGCGGACCTCGACACGGTGGGCGGGCAGCACGATGACCTGACGGGCCAGCTCGCGACGGCTGACCTCTCCGGTTACGCAGCCCTGATCGCAGACGGATCCGCTTCGGAACTGATCAGCCAGCAGGCGAAGCTGAAGGCCTTCGTCCAGGGCGGTGGAGTGGCGCTGCTCCACGACGTGGACGACGCCACGCTGCAGCAGCTCTCGGGCACCGTCCCCGGGGACCTGACCGTGCAGTCCACCACGACGGCGCCCGTGCTCATCGAGAGGAAGGACGACCCTGTCACCGAGTCCATGACGAACGAGGACCTGCACTGGATCTTCGAGCAGGCCGACGACTGGGACGCGCGCCACCCGCTCTCCACCGAAGTGCTTTCCGGCAAGATCATGCCGGCTCCGCCCCTCCTGGCGGAATGCACCGTCATAGAGATCGAGGACATGACGCTGCTCGACCCCGGCTCAGGTGCCGTCTACGGGGGGGAGCTGCTGCTCTGGACCAACGGCTCGGTCGAGACCCAGATAGACTTGGCCGCTACGGGGGAGCACTTCTTCGGCGTGCTCGGGCACGGCTCGCACGTCGGTGGCGTCTATCCGGACGTTGCCTTCTTCCTGGACGGGGAGCTGCTCGGGCACCTGACTGTCGGCCCCGACACGGACTCCTATGCCATCATTGCCGACGCCGACGCCGGCAGCCATACGATGCGCATCAGCTTCACGAATGACACGTGGGACCCCGACGCGGGCGAGGACCGCAACGTCTGGCTGGACAAGTTCTTCTTTAAGCACCGCCCCTCAGGCCCGGAGGAGCGGCTTCTCCAGCCGCCCGGCATGGTCAAGGTCGCGGACGGTCAAGGCTGGTGGCTCTTGGACGAAGTGACCTGGCATGGTCGGGTCTCCTCGTACGAGCATGCGGCGCGCTACCTGTGCGGCCTCTTGATGAACCTCGGGGTCGCCTTTCCCGGTGAGAGCGGCATCTTCATCGCCGGCGCCCAGCTCGAGCCACAGGGCAGCATCGCCTGGTTCGGCTACGAGGGCGATACCGTGCGCCTCGGCTCGAACGGTGTCATGGCCATTGACGTGGACTTCCAGCGCGACGGCAACTACCAGTTCATCGTGACCGCTCGGGGCACCATCGGCGCCGGCGCGTATCCGGCGCTCCGGCTCCTGGTTGACGGCCAGGTCGAGGGAGACCAGCAGCTTCAGAGCGGCTCCTGGGAAGACCTCGTCTACACGGCCGAGGTCACCCGGGGCGTCCACCAGGTCGGCATCGAGTTCTACAACGATTACTGGGACCCCGACGCCGGCGAGGACCGTAACGTTTGGATCGCCGGCTTCCGCGTCTTCCTCCTCCAGGGGTCGGGCAATCCCCCCGAGGCGCCGGCCAACCCATCGCCGTCCCACAACGCCACGGCCCAGGTGCCGCCGCTGACCCTGTCGTGGGACGCGTGCACGGATGCCGACGGCGATGCCGTCACCTACGACCTGTATCTGATCGGCGCGGCGGTGCAGGCATTCGAGGACCTGACAGGCCCCTCGTCCAACCCCGGCGTCCTCGAGCCGGGCACCAGCTACCGCTGGATAGTCAGGGCCAAGGACGACACGGGCGCCGAGAGCTGGAGCCCCGAATGGGAGTTCACCACGCGGACCAACCAGACCCCCGTCGCGACCGACGACGTCTACGGCTGCGAACCGGACGACGTGCTCAACGTCGCTGCGCCGGGCGTGCTCGCCAACGACGCCGACGGCGACGGCGACGCTCTGGCGGCCGCGCTGGTCGGCGACGTGAGCCACGGCACGCTGGCGCTGGCGGCCGATGGCTCGTTCACCTACACGCCTGACGCCGGTTTCACGGGCTTGGACACATTCACCTACGCCGCCGCCGACGACTTCGGCCCGAGCAACACGGCTACCGCGCAGATCACGACGGGCGGCGACGTGCTGACGGGCGCGGATGGCGGCTTCATCTGGCAGGGGCCCTACCAGTTCTGCGGCGACCAGGAAGGCTACCTGCACCTGATGCGCGACGCGAAGCAGCTGATCCACCACATGGGCCTCTTCAGCGGGCTGAACGGCTACACGACGCCACAGAGTCTGATCAACACGCAGTTCACGACCGGCGTCGGCACGGTGACCTTCAGCGGCGATGTGCCGGGCCAGGGCATCTCGCTCCAGCAGTCGGCCTCGGTGGACGGCGACCGCATCCGCATCGAGATCCAGCGCACGGGCACCTGGCCGGACGGCGTCTGGGGCAGCCTCCAGATCAGGCTGCCTGTCCTGCGCTACGGAGGCGCCGATTACCTGGCCGACGGCCAGACCTGGACCTGGCCGGAGACCTACGACCCCGGCAACCAGTTCGGCGCCGGTGCCCAGAGGATCGAATGCCACGTCGGCGACCCCGAGCTCAACCTCGTCTTCGAGAGCCCCGGCGGCATCTGGATCGGGGACCATCGGGAGTTCAACGCCCCTTACTACGTCCTCAGCGTGGGCATACCGACGGGGCAGACGACCGTGGCCGAGTTCTTTCTGACACTGCCGCAACTGCCCGGGCGGCCGCAGTGGGCCGGGGTCCGCTGGTCGCACGCGGGCTATCCGACCGGCGGCGAGAAGTTCGTGATGCTGGAGTGGAACAAGTTCCACCCCCGACCGGCTGACTGGGCGCGGCTCGAGGACGACCAGGGGTCCCCGGTCAAAGAGGGCAGCTTCGGCCCGACCCAGTCGCCCGACTACTGCCAGACCAGCTGCGCCGCCTTCGAGTTCTCCGAGGTGCAGCAGCCCGGCGACTACCGCGTCGTCTGGACGGGGGGCCAGACGGACCTGTTCCCCATCGGCCCCGACGTCTTCGCCGACCGGCTCTGGGAGCCTACCCTGGACTACTTCATCCCCTTCGAGATGTGCCATGCCGATGTGGACCTCGGCGCCGCCGCGACCTCGCACGGCCAGTGCCACATGGACGACGGCATCCGCGTGCCGGCCTACTACAGCGGCCCCGACGGCTTCTACTCCTACGAGTGCCAGGGCACGCCGTACGCCGAAGGCGACGCCATACCACTCGCCAAGGGCGGCTGGCACGACGCCGGTGACTACGACCTGAACGTCCAGGCCCAGGGATTCACCGTCTGGACGCTCGCCATGGCCCAGGAGGAATTCGGCATAGACCGCGACGCGGCGACGCTCGACGTGAGCGGCCAGTCTTTCACCGCCGGCCAGCCCGACGGCGTGCCTGACTTGCTCCAGCAGGTCGAGTGGGGCGTCCGCTGGCTGCTCAGCGTCGAGCAGCCCGACGGCCACGTCTACTGCGGCGTCTGCGCCCAGCCCGCCCAGCGCAACCTGCTCGTGCCCGTCGAGGAAGTCACCGACGGCCAGCCGGGCACGGGCGACGAACGGCATGCCTACGTGGACTACCACTCCGACATGCAGCTGGTGCAGACGATCGCCTTGGCGGCCGCCGGCCGCGTGCTGGGGGAGACCAATCCGCAGCTCGCCGCCGACTGCATCCAGGCCGCGTGGCAGGCGTTCCAGTTCTTCCAGACCAACCCCGAGGTCTACCGCGCCAGCGCCTACGCCGCCGGCACCCCCATCGGCGAGCAGCGCGACGCCATGGTCATGGCTGCCGTCACCGAGCTCTATCTCACCACCGGCGAGCAGCAATACCTGTCGCTGCTGGACACGCTGGCCCTCTCGCTGCCCGACCTGGAGTTCGACTGGCCGCTGAACCGCCAGACCGGCACGGGCGGGTTCTGGTACAACGCCACGTTCCTGGCCCGCCTCCATCCCCACCTGCCGGCCGGCCCGACGAAGGATGCCGTGTACGACGCGCTGAGGCGTGCCGCCACCGTCAAAGCCGGCCAGGTCGGCGAACGGCCGTGGCCGTTCAACTGGTGGCACTTCGGCCAGTGGGGCAACACGACCACCTCCACCTCGCGCAGCTTCGACGTCTACTACCTGTCCAAGGTCGCGCCTGACCTGCTGCCGCCCGACGCGGCGCTGCGCAACATGTACTGGCTCTACGGACTGCACCCCATCTCCGACGTCACATTCATCTGCGGGCTCGGCTATCCCGACACGGACTACCTCTACAGCAGCCACTTGCAGGCGCTCTACGGCTACGAGCCCGCCGACGTGCCTGGCGCCGTCACGCCCGGCATGGGCGGCTTCTGGTACGGGGGCGCCGTCGCCTACATTGACGAGTATGGCTACTACGGCCACACCGAGGCCTGCATCTACACGCAGGCGCAATACATCTTCGCCGTCAAGGCGGCCCAGACAGTCGAGACGCCCGCCCCGCAGCTCTCCGTCATGCCCCACCAGAGCGTGGACTTCGGCTTGGTCGAGCCCGGCACGGGCCAGGAACTCGATGCCTTCTCGATCGCGAACACCGGCCAGGCGACCCTCACCGGCACCGTGAGCCTCGGTGCCGGTGACGAGGAGTTCTCCATCGTCTCCGGAGCGAGCTTCTCGCTCGCGCCCCAACAGAGCCAGCTCGTCCGTGTGCGCTTCGAGCCCGAGGCGGCGGGCTCCTATGGCCGCCCGGTCATCATCGCCAGCAACGCCGGGGACCTGACCCGCCAGCTCAAGGCCACGGCGTCCAACGCTGCACCCGTCGCCGCCGACGAC
>LJUE01000149.1 GCA_001303885.1 Planctomycetes bacterium SM23_32
CGCACGGTTGGCCCCTCCCTACGGTGGGCTCCAGGACAACGCGGAAGCCGTAGTTCGCCGTCGCGTCCGTCGGGGGCGCGCTGTGGCGGCGGGCCGAGCGGCAGTCGCCCGCGTAGTAGCTCCACGAGCCGCCGCGCAACACCCGCCGTTCGCCCGCAGCTGGCCCGCCGGGGTCTTCGTGCTCCCCTGTGGAGTAGTAGCCGGCGCCGTAGAAATCCTTGCACCATTCCCACACGTTGCCGTGCACGTCGTGCAGGCCCCAGGCGTTGGGCTTCAGCTCGCCGACGGGGTGGGTGCTGCGCCCAGAGTTCCCGTCGAACCAGGCGTAATCGGGCAGCCCCTCCCTCTCGTCGCCGAAGCAGTAGGCGGACTGCGTTCCGGCGCGGCAGGCATACTCCCACTCCGCCTCGGTCGGCAGCCGCACGTCGTCCACGACGACACGCGGCCCCTGGACGGCCTGCGGTGTGCGGGCGAGGTGGGCGCGCAGCCTGCGGCAGAACTCGGCGGCGTCCTCATAGGAGACGCTGTCCACGGGCCGGCGCGGCCCCTCGAAGCGCGAAGGACTCTCGCCCATCACCGCCTCGTACTGCCGCTGCGTTACGGGGAAACGGCCGACGTAGAAGCCCCGCGTAATGTGGACAGTGTGGGCGGGGCGCTCGTCGGCGCTGCCCGCGCCCTCCGGGCTGCCCATGCTGAAACTGCCTGCCGGCACGAACGCCAGCTCCATGGGCACGTCCTGAGGCAGCCGCAGCCGCAGCAGGCCGGCCAGTCGGGTGGCCCTGCCGCCGGCCACCGGACTGAGCCCGATGGCCTGCCATTCGGCTCCCATCACGGCCTCAGCGCGGCCCTGCTCGGCGCTCAGGCTCAGCAGGTTGGCGATGTCGCTGCCGTAGACCTCCTTGAGATGTGAAAGGTCCAGGTGGATGCCGCCCGATATGTTGATGCCTCCCTGGGCCTCGGGCAGGTTGGGGGCGGCCACGCGCACGAACAGGCTCCTGTCCGGCAGCTCAGAGAGCCGCACGTCAGCGGGGCGGTCCGGACGCGTGAGGACCATCTGGAGCCTCTCGACCGGCACTTCGCCCGGCTCCAGCGGGCGGAACGGGAAGCTGAGGATGGCCTGGTCGCCGCGCGCCCGGAACTGGCAGCACTGCTCCCGCTCGGCCGGGTCCTGCTCGGCGTAGCGGCCCGCCCCGTGCAACTCCATGGACAGGGTCACGCCAAGGGGCACGCTGGCGATGTTGGTGGCCCGAAAGCGGAGCTGCGAGAGGTGTCCGACGACATGCCGTCGGTTGGCCTCCACCTCGAGCACGATCCCGAGGCCCCCTGCCTCGTCGCCGGCGGCTCCGTCCAGCGCAGCCGCCGCCGGCGCGTCGGCGGGCAGCTCGGCGCCGCACTGCGTGCAGAACCTCTCCTCGGCCTCTGCCACCGACCCGCACTGCGGACACTTGCGTGCCATAAGTCTGCTCCGTCTCCCATCGCACATGCTTGGCCCAGCTGCCTCTCAGATGGTTCGAGCCGGCCGGCGGCACTCGAGTCCCCGGGCCGGCCGGGCGTCCTCATTGCGGCGTCGGGTCCAGGGCTGCGCCACACGCCGTGCAGAACCTGTCGCCGGGCGCCGCCGGCCGGGCACAACTCGGGCAGCGCCCGGGAAGCCGGGCGCCGCACCGCAGGCAGAACCTGGCGTCGGCCGGGCACTCGTGACCGCACCTGCCGCAGCGTACGGGGCCGGGCTGAGGGCCTCGACTCGCAACGGGCCCGAGCGCGCCCTGCGCGTCCTTCGGGCCTTCCGCATGATCGCCTGCTTCGCCGGGCGCCGGGGCGCTCACCTTGTCGCCCGCGATGATCTGGTCGCCGGCCACCTTGTCGCCGCCCACATGCTCGGTGTGGAACGAGAAGGCCATGTGTTCGGCGCTCACCTGCGCGCCCTTGCCGAAGTAGGCGTTCGTGTGCACGACGATCGGCTCGCCGCCGGCCAGCACGTCCTCCAAAGCCGGAGGCACCGAAAGCTCGACGCCGGGCGGGCGCGGACCGAACAGCACGGGTGGCCGCAGCACAACGGCCGCCTCCGGCAGGGCGCAAAGCCACGGCAGGCGGCTGTCTGTGGCGCCATCGCCCGCCGAGACCGTGGGGGGCAGCATGAACTGACTCGCCCAACCGTGCCGAGGCGCACGGGAACACCTCGCTCAAAGCGGCGGCAACCTCTCCGCCCAACGGGCCCTGAGCGCAGGCCGTCACCCGGACAAGGGCACACGCCTCCGCCAGTGCGCTCTGGCGGGCCCCGAGGAGTGCGCCCACCGCCCCTGCCGGCGAGGATGGGATGACCTTGGCAACGGCGCGACAGAGCCTGACCTGCTGGCCGATCTCGGCCAGCTCCTCCTCTCGTGCATGGGTCGGCGAGACGAGGGCGTCCACGCAGAGGGGCTCCTCCGCACAGAGCGCCCGGGCTGCCAGGCGGTTCCAGGGCGACAGGACGTCCGCAAACGGCATCAAATGCTGCACGACATGCTCGTCAGTCAGTCTGGCTGAGGCGGAGGGCCGCCGCAGTTCCGTAACGCACGGCAGGCCCCGCAAATCCAGCAGCCGGTCAAACTCTTCTCGCGTCGTGACGGCCTTCAGCGGGAAGTAGCCCGAGGGGGCAGCGGAGCTGAACCGCCGCCACAGCGTACGCAGTCTGTCTGCTGCGTCGTTTTCCTCCCGGGCCGACGCGCCCAGGACGTACGCCACGGTGAGCGGCTGGGGCGCCCCAGGGCGCAGCCAAACGCGCAGGCCCAGCGAGCGCAGTCCGGGCGTGCGGAGCACGGCAGCGACGAAAGCGTCGTGCAGGTGCAGGTGTTCCTTCAGCCATTCCTCTTTCTTAGCCAGTGGCGCGGTCTGCGCGGGGCCGGCGCCGAGCAGGTCGGGCAGCGGATCCAGCAGCGCCGCGCCGTAGGCTATGTGCGCACTGCCCACCTGAAGAACGGCTACGTAAGGAGTCTGCGCCATGGCCTCGTCCTCAGGGCCAGATCACCGCAGGCCGCCCTAGCGCTTCCGGCGTAAGCCGGACAGCAGGGACTTCAGGCCGGACGTGGGTCTCTCGGCGCTTTCCGCAACGCCCGGCCTCCCCTCTGCGCCTGTTCGCGGCACGTGCACGGGCGTGCGGTCCAGCTCGCGCTCGATCCGGAACCGCTTCTGCAGCACCTCCACGGTCTCGAGGACCACCTTGTGGACCGCGTCGCTCAGGGCGCTCACGTCGGCATAGTCATACTCCGTCATCGGCGTTGCGATCGCCTCGTAGTCGAGCACCTGGACTCGGGAGGCCAGCGCCCGCAGCCATGATCCCGTCGCCCTGGCGAGCTTCTTCACGGGCCAGATCGTTTTGACGGGGCGCCGGTCCCAGAAGCTGGTGTTCAGGTAAGCGTCCCAGGAGACGTAGAGGTCCGCTCCGTATCCCCACACGCCGACGAGCACGACGGCGCGGCGGCTGCTGACCGTGAGCCACGTGCGCTTCTCTTCCAGCGTGTAGCCGCCCCACTGCGTCAGCTCCTTCTCGGCCACGGCTGTGTCGGGCAGGTCGAGGCCCTCCAGGCCGCTCTTGAGCCCCGCCCTGACGCCCTGCTCGTGCTCTCCGATGCCGGGCACAAGGGTGTGCCAGTAGGACATGGGGCGATAGGACTTGGGCACCTGCGACGGCACCTGCCGCGCAATCGTGTAGGTCCGTCTGATCCGGCCCGACAGGGCGAACCACACGACGCCCAGAACGATCCAGAGGGGAAGCAACGCCAGGGCCAGGATGACCACCACACATCCCAGGGGCACGGTCAGGACGCCCAACCCTTTCTTCATGAACCTGCGCAGCCGCTCACCGAGGTTCCCCTTCTTCTCCTTCGGTTTCTTCAGCGCCACCAGGAACGTCAGCCAGGCCTCAATGTCCTCCTCGCTGATCGTCTTGAGGCCCAGCTGCGGGGTGACGGGACGAGCGTTCGACTCGTACTGGACGTCGTAGGTGTGCTCGTCCTCGTCAATGGTCACTCGTATGGACCTCTCGTGGAGCAGTTCGGTCCCGAGGGCCTCGAAGAACCTCATGCTCATCCAGTAGTCGTAAGGCTCGCCCAGCTCCATCCTGAATCGCAAGCCCAGCTCGTCGCGGCGCTCGAGCACCCGCCGATACAGGTCCATCTTCAGGTCTTCGCAGACGTCCTTGTTGGACCTCTCGCGGGCGCGCATGTCGGCGTCGCCTGCGCCGTGGGTGCGTATCAGCCTCTCGATCGGCTCTTCGGCAGGCGGCCGTTCCACGCCGAGCGGCGGGTGCTGTTCTTCGGAGGGCCTCTCCGGCGCTTCCACCTCCCAGACACTCTTTCGCCGCTGAGGCGAGAAACGTGGGCTGCGGGCCGCCACCGGCGCAGCGGGCTCGTCTTGCCCACCTGCGCCCGTGTCACGTTCGCCGACGATGTGGATCGGCTCTCCGCAATTGGGGCAGGGCACTGTCTTGCCCAGCAGGCTGTCGGAGCCCTTGAGCCGTCTGCCGCAGTTCTTGCACGTCGTCCTGACGGTCATCGTCACCTCCTCCCAGTGGGCCCGGGACGGCGCTCGCCGCATGAACGGCCGCTTCCGTGCGCGCACGTCAGTCTATGGCCGGCCTCGACGTCGCGGCATCGTCCCAGCTGCCACACTGCCCACCTCTCAGTCCGACAGCCGGCCGCCGCAGTGCTCGCAGAAGCGGCTGCCCGGCTCGACGCTGCCGTTGCAGTTGGGGCAGCGCAGAGCGCGCGCCCGTCCGCCTGCCCCGGCCGCGGCGTCGGCCTGGGCCCGCATGGCGTCACGGGCCATCCGCTCTATCCGGTCGAGCATGTCCTCGTAGATCTGCTGCACCTTCTCATTGCCGGCGGCCTGGGCCCTGTAGCGTTCGACGACGGCCCTCGCCGCCTCGGGCGACTCGGCCGCGGCGATGGCCAGGATCTGCTCTTCGCTGAGATTGCCCATGGCCTCGAGCCGCTCGAGTTCGCGGCGCGCTTCGGCGTCCCTGGCCTGCTCGCTGATGGCCTGCTCGGCGCGCGTCTTCTCCAGGTCGAGCTCCTGTTTGCCAGCCCGCGCCTCGAGGGCGAAGTCCATCTTGCGCTTCGTCTCGCCCATGCCGGCCTGGAAGATGGCTTCACGCTGCTTGAGCTCTTCCTCCAGGATCTCGCCGCGGCCTTCGGCCTTCGTCCTGGCGACTTCGATCCCGTGCTCGGCCTCGAGCTTCTCCAACAGGTGCCGGCGCGTCACCTCCGCGTCCTCGCGGGTCTCCTCGTAGGTGCGCTTCAGCTCCTCCATCTCGCCCTCGCGGATCACGTCCTTCATGCCCATCTCGTGCTCCCGCTGGCGGATGAACTCCTCGAGGTCCTTCGCCGAGGCGAACTTGTCCATCTGGTCCCTGGTGAGGGTCGAGCGAATGCGCCGGTAGAGGGCGGCGCGGCGTTCGTCTTCGGCGGCCAGCTCTTCCTTCACGAACGTCTTGCCGCGCGCCTGGCGCACCTGCTCGTAGGCGTCGCCGTAGAAGTCGAGGAACCTGAGCCGCACCAGCTCCAAGCCGTTCTCGGCGAGCATGTCTCCTATGCCTGCCCGCAGACCCTCCTCCATCTGCTGCCGCAGCTCCAGATTGCCCGCCAGGTCCTTCACAGACGCCCCTTTGATGCGAGCCTGGACCAGGTTGGCCCCCTCGGCGCCGAGGAAGTCGGCAAGCTCCGACTCGGTCAGCCTCTGGCGGCCGTGCATCAGGTTGGTGTAGAGGGCCTCGGGCTTGCCCAGGCGCACAACGGCCTGGGCGGCGGCGTTCACCGCCACGTCCTCCTCGGTTCGCAGGCCCTGGTAGCCGAGCTGCAGCGTCACGTCCCCGGCGTCCATCAGGATCGCCGTGGCCGGCGCGGCGGCGTCCACCTTGCCGAGCTTGCGGTTCATGTCGTAGGTGCCGGGCTCCGCCGTGCCGGCCAGCGAGCCGCCCTGGAAGATGAGGGCCCGGGTGCCGGGCTCCACGACAAGGCCGCGCGAGAGCAGGCCGCGCAAGTCCTGGGCTTCGATGCGCCGGGCGAACTCGCCCTCGGCGCGACGCCACCGGTTCATCTCGTCAACGGCCACCTCCCCTTCCGGGCCGGGGCGGATGGGTGCGCCACACTTGCCGCAGAACTTGGCCCCGCCCTTCAGCGTGGCTCCGCAGCTCGGGCAGACGGCCCTGGCCCGGGGGGCCTGCTCGCCGCAGTGGGGGCAGAAGGAGGCCCCTCGTCGCACTTTTCCTCCGCAGGACGGGCACTTGTCGCTGAAGAAACCCATCGCTCTCTCCTTTCGCCTCGGCCGACGCCCCCGCCTCCCGCGCGGGCGTCAGGCAGACCGCAGTCGCTCCTGCTTCGAGAGCATCAGCCAGTCGTAGGCGAGCGCCGCCATCGTGCCGACCACCAGCAGTGCGGCAGCCCACCACGTGTCCACTCGGAACCCCAGCATGGCATAGGCGGCGAGGCCGGCCACCAGGGCCAGCCCCAGCAGCATGGCCAGGTTTGCGGCATTGGACTCGGCCGCCAGGCCCCGGCCCGTCAGGGGGATCAGCACCAGCGGCAGAAGCACAACCAGGGCGAGCCAGCTTGCCAGCCTTGCGGGCCACGGGTATGCGCGTACGCCGGACTGCGGCCGGCCTGACTCCGCCGCGTCGCCGGCCCGGCCCGTCACACGGACGGGCGGCGCCGTTTCGCGCAGGGCGATGAGCACGCCTTCCAGGACGGCCTCCTCGGTCTCTTCCGTAGCCGCCAGCCGCGCCACTCGCCCCACCAGGGCATAGTCGGCGTCCAGAGTCCCGAGGTCCGCCCCTGCGATCGCATCGGGCGAAAGCGCCTCCTGTTCGAGCCCGAGTTCGTCGCGGAGGTTCTCCACGAGGTCGGCCGGCTGGACGGCGTAGCGGCCGGCCCTGTCAACGGCGCGTCGCACGGCGTCCGTCACGAAACCCGTCGAGTCCCCCTCGAACCGCGCCACAGCGACGGTAGGCCGCCCGCTCGCCGGGGCGGGCAGGGAGCGCGCCACCTCGGCAGCCGCCGCTTCCGTCAGCTCGCGGCGCCGGGCGTCGAGCGGGAACGGCTTCGGGCGCACGACCATCCATCCCTGCCAGGCCGCCACGGCCACCAGCAGCGGCACCGCAATGCGCGAGTTCAGTATCTTACCGATGAGCCGAAACATGGCTTGTGCGCCTCCCGCCGTCCTGCGCCCAGCGCAGGTAGGCTTCCTCGTCTTCAGGCGAGACCGAGGGCTTCATCGAGGCCACGATGCCGCCTATGTCGTCCATGCCGATGTCCCGGGCGGTGCCGGTACGGATGCTCTCCACGAACGCGCGCGCCCCGGCCCGCTCGCACAGGTCGGCGATGTCCGCGCCGCTGTAACCGGCCAGCTCCTCGGTCAGCGTGTCCAGATCCACGTCGTCCGCCAGCGGGCGAGCCGCCAGGTAGAGCTCCAGCATCCGCCGGCGGGCTTCGGCGTCGGGCAGCCCCACGTAGACCTTGGCATCGAACCGGCCCGGCCTGAGCGCCGCCGAGTCCACCGCCCACGGTTCGTTAGTGGCACCCAGAAACAGGAGCGTCCCCTCCCGGCCCCGGAAGCCCTGCAGCTCGGCCAGCACCTGCGGCACCACGCGCTGCATGACCGAGGAGCTCGAGCGGCGCCGTGCCGGTATGAGCGCCTCTACCTCGTCTATGAACACCACGGCGCGTCCGCAGGCGCGGGCCTCCTCGAAGAGCCGCTCGACGTTCTGCTCGGCTTCACCGACCCACTTGGACATCAGCTCGGAGGGCTTGGCCGTGAAGAAGGCGGCGTCCACCTCCCCGGCGATAGCCCGTGCCAGCAGCGTCTTGCCCGTGCCCGGCGGCCCGAACAGCAGCAGCCCGCCGCCCTGTCGCACGCCGTAGCGCGCGGCCGCCTCCGGGTACTGCAGGGGATATATGAGCCGCAGGCGGGCCTCCTCTTTGGCCTCCTGGAGGCCGGCCACGTCGTCGAAGCAGACGTCCGCCGGCTCGCGCACCAGGAACGCCGGCTCGCCCTCCTCGACGGCCACGCGGGCCGCCCGCAGGTAGTGCAGTCTTGCCCCCGCATAGTCGTGCGCCTGGCGGGCGCTCGACGCCTTGTTCAGGTACTCCAGGGATTTCTCCAGCAGGAGCTTCACTTCATCTCCTTGCGCATCTGCTCTTCGACTTCCGTCAGCCCCCGCGCGATCCTCTCGTCGTAGGCCTGCGCCTCGTCGGCCTCGGCCTCGCCCTCCATGGCCTGTGCGATTTCGGTCAGCTCCTCTTCGTCCGCCTCCTCGGCGCCGAACACCGAATCGGCGCTGGCGTCCATGGCCAGCGCCAGCATGTCGTCCACGGCCTGCGCTCTGGTCAGGGCCTCTTCCATGCGGGCCTGCATGGACGCTATCTGGCCGGGCTCGGCGCCGCGCATCATGGACTTGGTGGTGGCGGCGATGGCGTCTATGAACTCGGCGACGGTGGCCGACTCCTCCTTGCGCACGCCGAGCGTCTCAAGCTGGAGCAGGTAGCGCTCCCATCGTCCCAGGAGGTCCCGCGTGCGTATGTAGGCCCCGGCCAGGTGTCGGAACTGCTCCCGGTCGCCCAGGCGCAGGGCTTCCTTGCCGAGCCGCCAGTACTTCTTCTGCACCTTCTGCGCGTTCTTGATGAAGCGCTTTATCCTGGCCTTGCCCTGCCTGAGCTTGATCTCCCGCTCAAGCTCGCGCTGCCTCTTGGACTTGAAGAGTGCCATCTGCTACTCCCTCGGAGACCCTCACCAGTTCTCGAACTTGCGCACGGTCTGCGGCGACGTGTCCGGCCGTGTGACGGCAAGCGCCGGCTCGAAGTGGCGCCACTCCAGCGGCCGGGTCTTCAGCTCGTAGCGTGCGAGTGCCGTCCTCCGGCCGCCAGCGAGCTGGGCCAGGTCGGGGTTGGCCTCGGCCACCATGGCCTCCACCGCACGGGCCGCCACGTGGGCCACCTGCCGGCCGCTCAGCCCCTCGCTCGCCTCCACGAGCCTGTCCATCGGGAAGGACAACTCGTGGCCCCTGCGCAGCAGGTGCACCTCGAAGATGGCGCGCCGGGCCGCTGCGTCGGGCAGGGGCACGTAGACGCGCCGCCCGAACCGGCTCAGGGCCGCCTCGTCCATGAACCACGGCGCGTTCGTCGCTCCGATGGTGAAGACCTGTTCCTTGCCGCCTGCGGTCGCCACGCCGCTCATCTCGGCAAGCAGCGTCGAGAGCACGCGGCGCTCCGGCCCGCTGGTGGCCGCCTCGCGCGTGGGGAAGAGCGCCTCCAGCTCGTCGAAGAAGACAACCGAGGGGCTCAGTTCGCGCGCCGTCGCATAGAGGGTCGAGACCAGGCGCGGCGACTCACCGAACCACTTCGAAAGCAGGCTGGAGACCCGCACGTCGAAGAACGTGGCGTCCAGGCCGTTTGAGATCGCGGCCGCCAGCAGCGACTTGCCCGTGCCGGGCGGCCCGTAGAGCAGGATGTTCGGGGCGGCCTCGATCCGCACCCCGGTCGGCTTGCGGGCCACCGCCAGGCCAAAGGCGAGGCGCACCTGACGCTTCGCCTCGCCCAGCCCGCCGATCTCGTCCCACGTCACGTCGGCCTTGGCGATGAGCCCCGTCACCCGCTCCCGCAGCTCGTCTGGCTGCGCGCCCTCTTCGTGGTCCTTGGCTTGCGCCCCTCCAACCAGGCGGGCAGGCACGGGGGCCTCCTCGCCCCTGTCGAGCCGTTCGGCCCACTCCCTCAGCTCGCGGGAGCGCTTCAACCTCCGCGCTCTCTCCGCGTCGCCCGTCGCGTAATGGGCATACTGCGCCGCCAGTTTCGCCGCCTCCCGGTAGACCTGAGCCGATCGGGCGAGGTCACCGGAGGCCCGCAGTTCCGCTGCGCGGCGCTCCGACGTGCAGAGCGCCTCATGAATGCTGCGGCTGAGGTCAACCCTCATCGGACACCTCAGAGATCGGGCTCGTCGGGCTCCGCGGCTGCGGATGTCTCTCCACGCTCTCTCAGTATGTGGTCCACCCGGGCTCTGGCGGCCTCCACGTCCTCGCTCCGCCCCGCCTCCTCGGCTGCCCTGGCCTGCTCCATCGCCTCTACTATGCCGAGCACGTCGGCGTCTTCCTCCACCTCGGCCGTGTCCATTGCGCCTTCGAGTGCGCCGAGCAGCGTGGTGAACTTCTCCATCTCGAACTGGCCTTCCACCGTGGCCCTCTCGACGTACTCGGACAGCTCCGACAGCGGCATCTTGGAGACGACGGAGCCGACCTTCAGCTCGTCCAGGAGCGCCATGTTCTCCTTGATCTGAAGCAGGCCGTCCACGATCCGCAGGTGCTTGTTGAACAGGGCCAGTTGCTGCGCCTTGGCCCGGGCGCGCGAGTCGAGCTGCTTGATCTTGCGGGCCACCATCACGCGCCGGCGCTGGCTGGCCTCATTGGTCCCCTCAGCGAACAGCTTCTGCTTCTGAGTGTCCAGGTCGTCCACCTCCCGGCCGAGCCGCCTCTCCATCTGCTCAATGCGGATCTGCTCGCGCTTCAGTTCGTCAACCGTGATGTTCTCAATCCGGTTCCCACGGTCAATGAGGCTCTTGATCCTGTCCAACAGAGACATTGCTCTCCTCCTCACTCAGGTGGCCTGTGCGTCGGCCTGTAGAGAACAACCCCGACCCCCGCCATCTGTTCCAGAACGAAGCCGCCCTCTCCGCTTAACGAGTCCAGCACGCGAGCGGCGTTGACACGGCTCAGACCCAGCTCCTCCGCCAGGTGGTCCAGCGAAATCGAACCATGCAACTCCACATAGTCCCGCGCGAATCGCTGCGCCTCCTGCAGCGCCGCCCGGTCGAGTGTCGGGGCAAACGCCTCCCGCACACAGGGAGCGAGCTTCTCGTCGGTCTCGTCGTAGATGAACCCCCCGCGCTCGTGGTCGAAGAGCACTACGCTTACCAGGCGGTCGCGGAAGCCCTGCCTGCCCCCCGCGACGGCGAGATCACGAGCCGCAGCGTCCCAGCCCGTCGGGCTGTAGGCGATGACCAGATGCCATTCCGCACCAGCGGCCGCGGCCCGGGCCGCCTCATTGAGGAGGGCCTCCAGTTCGGTGCGCGAGGAAGGGGCGTCGTCGTGGCCGTCGCGGGCGAAACGCTCCAGGTGCGTCAGGCTGCGGGCTTCGACGACCAGGCTCGGTCGGCGCCTGCCCAGCCCGCCCCTGCGAACCTGGTACACCACGCCCGCCCCGACCGGGAACTGGTCCGTCGCCTCGGTTCTTCGCCGGCTCGGGCCGAGCGCGTCGCGCAGCTCGGCGGCCCTGTCGGTCCGTTGTGCCAGCCCGGCCCAGGACCTCACGCTCAGCCTCTCGCCGCTGAGGGGGTCCACCACCTCGCCCAACCCCTCCAGGGCGCTCTCCGCCAGGCGCAGGAACGTCTGTTCCCCCACGCGCGCTTCTCGAGCCGAAACGACGGCCCCGCCCTCGGCCGTCGCTGCAGCGGCCGCTTCAGCACCGGCTGTCTTCGACTCCTCGGCGGTGCGCTCAAGCCGTTCGGCAAGCCGGGCGCCTTCACCTGCCTTTGCCTGCTCGGCGTGCTCGGCACAATGCCGGACGCCGCGCGCCTGCCAGCACGTGCTGCAGATGGGCTCCCCACACACCTCACAGGCACCGGCCGCGCTCAACTGCGAGACGATGACCCCCGAACAGGCGGAGCAGCGGCCCGAGAACGTCGTCCCGCTCGAGCCGGAGCCCCCGCCCTCCGCGCCCGGCCCACGGCCCTGGGAAGCAACCGCTTCTCTGTGCACGGTCGTGCGGCTCGCCGTGACGAACCGCTCGAGGTCCCCTGCAAACTCGGTCGCCGTCTGGTAACGCCGCCGGGGGCTCCGCTCCATAGCTCGGCGCACGACGCCGGCCAGCTCGAAGGGAACCGAGGGCCGTAGCGCCCGCACGTCGGGCCCCTCACCACGTGCTATCTTGCGCATCACCTCGGTGCTGCTCTCGCCGGGGAAGGGCAGTGCGCCCGTGAGCATCTCGAACAAGACTACGCCCACCGAGAACAGGTCGCTGCGCGCGTCAAGGTCCCGGGCGCCGCGGGCCTGTTCGGGCGACATATACCACGGCGTGCCCGTCGTGGTCCCCTCCCGGGTGAGCCGCACGGCGTCCGCCACGCCCCGCGCCAGGCCGAAGTCGGTGATCTTCACACGGCCGCCCTCGGTGCCGATGATCACGTTCCCCGGCTTGACATCGCGGTGGACGATGCCGGCCCGGTGGGCATGCTCGAGCCCGAGCAGCATCTCGCGGGCGATGCCGGCCGCCCTGCCGGCGTCCATCGGCGCCTCGCGGTCAATCACGGCGCCGAGCGATTCCCCCTCGATGAACTCCATGGCGATGTAGGGCACCGATCCCGCCTCGCCCACGGCGTGGATGGTCACGATGTTGGGGTGGTTGAGGCGCGCCGCGGCACGCGCCTCTCGCAGGAACCGCTGCCGGGCCTGCTCGTCGTAGAGCAGTCGGGGGCTCATCACCTTGAGCGCCACGTGGCGGTCCAGGGCCTCCTCGTAGGCACGCAGCACGATGCCCATCCCGCCCTGGCCCACCACGGAGACCACGTCAAAGCTGCCCAGGCGGGCCAGGTAGCCCTCGTGGCGGGGGGACTCCAGCACCAGCCCGTTGGGCAGCGTCACCCGGCCGGCCTGTGCCACCACGGTGACCCCTGCCCTCTCGACCATGCCGCTCCAGTCCATGTCCTGCTCCTGGGCGTCAGGTGCCACGGTGGTCGCCTCGCGCAGGCGGTCAACCTGGTCCGACAGGGGAAGCGCACGGTCGAAGCGGCGCCGGCACTCCTCGCACTCATCCAGGTGCCTTGCCACCCGGTCTGCCTCCTGCGGCGATGCCTCGTCGCAGGCCGCCCGCCGGATCAGCTCCTCGGGCACGCAGGCGTCGTCCTGGGGGCTGCCCTCGCTCATGTAGTCACCATTTCCACGGCTTCGCTGAGGCGCTTGAGCACGCGCGACTTGCTGACATAGACCTGGCCGATGCTCATGCCCAGCTCCCGCGCTACCTCAGCCGGCGGCCGATCCTCTAAGACGGCCATCTCGAAGGCCCGCCAGGTGGTGCCCTTCACCCTCGGACGAACCGTGGCGATGGCTGCCTGAAGGCATCGGACCTGCCACTCGCGCTCCCACTTCTCCTCCATACCCGCCCCGGCGTCGGGCAGCCCTTCGACCATCTCCACGTTGCTGGTGCCGCCCCGGGCGGGCGGCCGGCGGCGCTGCCGCGCGAAGAAGCGCCGGGCCCGGTTCGTAGTCACCGTGTAGAGCCATCCCCGGAACGTGCCCTTCGCCGGGTCATAGTCGAACCTGGGCATCTGCTTCAGCACGATCTGCATCACCTCCTGGGCCACGTCCGGGGCGTCGTCGCCCGAAACGCCGATCCTCCTGAGGTAGCGGAGGACGAGGGGACCATAGAGCTCGGCGAACTCCCGCCAGCTCTCCGCGTCACGGGGGTCGCGCAGCCGCAGCAGCAGACTCGGGCGCGTTCCCAGCTCATGTTGCCCTGCTCCCATCCGGGACCGTCCATCAAGCAGTACCCGGGAGTCGCCCGCACCTTGCACAAGATCCGTGCCGGCTACGCCCAATCAGGTGAGCCGAATGCGAGGACGGAGTCCAAGCGGACGCCATTTTACCGGCCTTACCTGTGTTTTCAAGCCCGTCTTCCCTCTGGCCGTCCCAGGCGCTCCGCCGGCCCGCCCAGCGACGCGGCAGCCCCGTGTGCAAGAGTGGCGGCCTTCCGGTATATTCACCCACGGGGGAGGTCTGCCCTCCGCCGCCCATCGGCAGGGGATGGCCCATGGCGAAGTTCGGCCCTTATGAGATCCTCACGAAGCTCGGCGAGGGCGGCATGGGCCGCGTCTACAAGGCCCGCCAGCCCGAGCTCGGCCGCACCGTCGCCCTGAAGGTCCTCAACCCCCACGTCGTCTCGCCCGAGACCTACGAACGGTTCCGCCGCGAAATCCGCCTCCTGTCCCGCCTCCGCCACCCACACGTGGTGCGCCTCTTCACCAGCGGCACCCACCAGGGCCGCGTCTACTTCACCATGGA
>LJUE01000150.1 GCA_001303885.1 Planctomycetes bacterium SM23_32
AGGGTGCTGGAGACCGAGCCGTAGGTCTGCCGGCCGAAGGGGCCGCGCGGCGGGCAGGGATTCCAGTCTGGCTTAGCGGGGGTGGGCGTGAAGGCAGGCCGAACCATCCGCCAGCAGCGCGGCCCCGTGGCCGCCGTGATCGCCATCTGCGCGCTGATTGTCCTTTACGGGCTGGCGCGCCTCCTGTCGGGCGTCCTGGTGGAGTACTGGTGGTTCCGCTCGCTGGGCCAGGGCTCGGTGTACACGCGCATTCTGTTCACCAAGGTCTGGCTGTGGTGGGCGGGATTCGCCGTGGCGTTCTGTGCGCCCGCACTGGGCTTCCTCATCGCGCGCCGCTCCACGGGGCCAGTGCTGGTGACCAACATCCGATGGGGGTCCTTTGCGTTCTCACTGGCCGGCGCGCGGAGGATGGTAGGCGCTCTCTTCTGGGCCGGTGCCGTCGTCGTCGGCCTGGCCGGTGGGAGCGCCGCCGTCGCTCTGTGGCGCCGCGTCCTGCTGTTCCTGCATCGGACGCCTTTCGGCGTCACCGACCCCATCTTCCAGAACGACATCGGCTTCTATGTGTTCACCGTGCCCCTCCTCGGCTATCTGCGGGGCATGCTCGTGGTGCTCGTGTGGGTCTCACTGGTGGTCGCCGCCCTCTACTACGTCGTCTCCGGCGTCCTTGCCGTCGGGCAGCTTGCTGTGCTGCCCCAGAGGGCGCTCTCGCATCTGAACAAAACGGTGGCGGTGATCTTCCTGCTGGCCGCAGCGGGGTTCTTCCTGGAGCGCTACGAGCTGCTCTACAGCACGGCAGGGGTGACCTACGGTGCCGGCTATGCGGACGTCCATGTGCGCCTGCCGGCCTGCTGGATGATGCTGGCGGCCAGCGTCGGCCTGGCGGTGGCGCTCTTCCGCGCCAACTCGCCCGCCCGGACCAGGGGCGTGCTGATCGCGCTCGGGGTCTGGGCCGGCCTGTGGCTGCTCAGCCGGGCGCTCTGCCCGGCGCTGATTCAGGCAGTGAGGGTGACGCCGAACGAGCTGCAACTGGAGGAGCCCTACATCGCCCGCAGCATCGCGCACACGCTGGCCGCCTACAAGCTGGACGGCATCCGCGAGGTGCAGTACGCCGTGGCCGAAGACCTGAGCTACGAGGAAGTGCTCGCCGACCCCCAGACCATAGACAACGTCCGGCTCTGGGACTGGCGTCCGCTCAGAGACACCTATCGCCAGATCCAGGCCATCCGCTCCTATTACGATTTCAACGACGTGGACGTGGACCGCTATGAACTGGCGCGCGGCTACACCCAGACGCTCCTGTCGGTGCGGGAGATGCAGCACGAGAAGCTGGCGCCTGAGGCGCGCACCTGGGTGAACGAGCGGCTCCAGTACACCCACGGCTACGGGCTGTGCCTGAGCCCCGTCAACGAGGCCACCGAGGACGGGCTGCCCCTGCTCACTGTCAAGGACATCCCTCCGGCAGGACCCCCGCAGTTGTCGCTCACGCAGCCGCAGATCTACTACGGCGAGAGCATGGGGGATTACGTCTTCGTCAACACCGCGACTGAGGAGTTTGACTACCCCCTCGGCGATGAGAACGTGCGCGTCCGCTACGCGGGCGAGGGCGGCGTGCCGGTGGGCGGCCCGCTGAGCAAGGTGCTCTTTGCCCTCTACTTCGGCGACGTGAAGGTGCTGCTCTCCGAGGACTTGGCGAAGGGCAGCCGCGTGATGTATTACCGCCACGTCCGCTCGCGCGTACAGCGCCTGGCGCCTTACCTGCTCCTGGACGACGACCCCTATCCGGTCGTGCACGAGGGCCATGTGGTCTGGATCCAGGACGCCTACACGGCCACCCGGCTCTATCCTTACAGCAGGCCGAGCCTGAACGGGCGGCTCAACTACATCCGCAACTCCGTCAAGGCGGTCGTGGACGCCTACGACGGCAAGGTGACGCTTTACGTGGCCGACCCGGACGATCCTCTTATCCGCGCCTACTCCAGCATCTTCCCCGGGCTCTATACCCCGCTCGACCAGATGCCCGGGTCGCTGCGTCGGCACCTGCGGTATCCGGAGAGGTTCTTCAGCATGCAGGTCGCCATGTACGCCGCCTTCCACATGCGTGACCCCCGCGTCTTCTACAACCAGGAGGACCTCTGGGAACTGGCCTTCGAGCGTTACCGCGGGCAGGAGCAGCCGGTCGAGGCCTATTACATCATCATGCGCTTGCCCGACAGCGAGGAGGCCGAGTTCCTTCTCATGCTCCCGCTGACACCGAAGGGGCGCGACAACATGATCGCCTGGCTGGCCGGGCGCTGCGACGGAGAGCACTACGGGGAGCTGGTCAGCTACCGGTTCCCGAAGGGCAAGCTGATCGCGGGCCCGCTCCAGGTGGAAAGCTGGATAGACCAGGACCCCGATATCTCGCAGCAGCTCACGCTCTGGGGGCAGGGCGGCAGCAGGGTCATCCGCGGCAACCTGCTCGTCATCCCGATTGCCGGCGGCATCCTGTTCGTCGAGCCGCTCTACATCCAGGCCGAGGCCGGAGCGATACCGCAGCTCAAGCGCGTGCTCACCGCCTATGGGAAGCGCGTGGCCATGGCTCCGACGTTGGCTGAGTCGTTGAGGGCCGTCTTCGCGGCTGGCGAGCCCGCCGCGGCGCGCCCGGTCGAGGCACTGGCGGTGGAGGGCGCTGTGCCGCCCGGGGAGGCCGCCGGGCTGCTCCAGCAGGCCCTGGACCGCTATGGAAGGGCGCAGGCCGCCCTGCAAGAGGGCGACTGGGCGGAATACGGCCGCCAGATGGGTCTGATGAAGCAGCGCCTCGACGCGCTCAACGAAGTGCTGGGCGCCCCTGAAGCCGAGTAGCGCGGCGTTGGGCCCGCTGGTTCTGATCGGGGCGAGGATACGCGCCGAGCACCTGCTCTGAGCCGGCCAGCCGAACTTGACGGCCGGCCCGCCGTCGGTAGAATGCCCCGGCGCAGGCCCGCCTTCAGGCGAGGGAGGAGAGGGTGGTTGAACCGGCTGCCCAGCAGGATGCCCTGACGGCCGAGCTGCTCGCCGAACTCGAGGCCACACGGGGCGTGGACACGCACGAGCACCTGATGCCCGAGGCCGAGCGGCTCCAGAAGGACGCCGACTTCTTCAGCCTCTTCGAGCACTACTGCCCCGGGGACCTGGTGGCCGCCGGGGTGCACGAGCAGGAGATGGCCGACCTCGCCGATCGCAGCATCCCCGAGGAGGAGCGCTGGCGCAGGTTCAAGCCCTATCTGAGCCGCATACGGACCGGCTCCTACGCCCGCGCTGCGCTGTGGGTCGTGCGCGACCTGCTTGGGCTGCCCGACCTGGACGACGAGACGTTCCGCGAGGCCGGCCGCCGGCTGCGCGAGCTGCTGCGTCCGGGCGTCTACGACTACGTCCTGCGAGAGCGCTGCAACCTGGCCGCCTGCATACAGTGCGTCCAGCTCCAGCACATGGGGCCGGACTACTTCTACCATCTCGCGCCGGCCGGCGACCTCGTGGACTTCAGCGGCGTGCCCGCTGTGAAGGCGTTCGGCGAGCGGCTCGGGCGGGACATAGGGGGCCTCAACGACCTGCTGGAGCACATGGATGCCCACCTGGCCCGGTGGGGATCGGACCGCCGCGTGGTCGGCATCAAGGTGGGGCACGCCTACGTGCGCAGCCTGGAGTTCCGGCCGGTCGAGCGCGCGGATGCCGAAGGAGCGCTGCGCCGCATACTGGCGGCGGGCCGGGAGGGCGACCCGGACGACGTGCGCGCGCTGCAGGACTTCCTCATGTTTGAGCTGGCGGCCCATGCGTCGGAGGCGGGGCTGCCGATCGTGATCCACACGGGGCTCCAGGCGGGCAATTACGGCCGGATTGCCGACGCCGACCCCCTCCTTTTGCAGGCGTTGATCGCGAAGAACCCCCGGACGAAGTTCGACCTCTACCACGGCGGCATGCCCTGGGTGCGCCAGATCGCCGTGCTGGCCAAGTATTTCCCCAACGTGTATCTCAACATGGCCTGGATGCACATCATCAGCCCCGCGCAGGCCCGGTCCGCCCTGGCTGAGTGGCTGGACATGGTGCCGAACAGCAAGGTTTTCGGCTTCGGCGGTGATTACAGCATCGTCGAGAAGGTCTACGGGCACCTGAAGATCGCCCGGGAGAACATCGCCCGCGTCCTGGCTGCCAAGGTGCGGCAGGGGGCATGGAGGCGGCCGGAAGCGTCGCTTGTGGCCCGGCGGCTCATGCGCGAGAACGCCGTCGAGTTCTACGGTCTGAGCCTGGACGACGAGCAGGCGGCCCCATGGTAGAGACGGCCTTCCTCGAGGGGCTCTACCGGCGCTACAACCGCCGCTGCCACGCCGAACGCGACCCCGTCGGGCTGCTCCACGCCTTCGACGACGTCCGGGAGCGGGAGACGGCCGCCCTCATCGTTGCCTGCCTGGCCTACGGACGTGTAGAGCAGATAATGAGATCGGCCCGCGAGGCCCTCCACCGGCTCGGCGGGGAGCCGCGCCGCTTCATCACATCTGTCACGCCACAGGAGCTGCGGCGGGCATGCGCCGGTTTCGTGCACCGCGTGGTCAACGGCGAGCGCCTGTGGCGGCTGACCTGGTGCATCAAGGACATGCTGGAGCGGCACGGGTCGTTGGAGGCCTGCTTCGCGAAACATGACGACGACGCGCAGGCGACCGTCCTGCCCGGGCTGAGGGGGCTGGCAGCGGAGCTGCGACAGAAGGACTACGCGCCCCGCCACCTCATTGCCGAACCGTCCAAGGGAAGCGCATGCAAGCGGTGGAACCTGTTCCTGCGCTGGATGGTGCGCAGCGACCGGGTGGACCCGGGCGGGTGGTCCTGCGCCGGGCCGGCCCGCCTCATCGTGCCGCTGGATGCCCACATGTGGCGCATCTGCCGCCCCCTGGGGCTCACCGAACGGAGGTCTTGTAACCTGGCGGCGGCGCTGGAGGTGACGGCTGCCTTCCGCCGGATGTGCCCGCAGGATCCCGTGCGCTACGACTTCGCCCTGATGCACGCATCGGCCGCCGGCGAGCTGCGGCAGGTGCCGGAGCCCGATGGCGGAGGTTCCGGTTGATTGCGCGGCTCTTCCGCGCGCATAATAGCTCTGCTGAGGGCAGACTCCGGCGCTTCATGTCGGCCAGCGGAGAGGCGGTCCATGATCATCACCAAGCGGGCCTATGCCCGTGCGGGCTTCGTCGGCAACCCGTCCGACGGCTACCACGGCAAGACGCTGGCTTTCACCATCGGCGACTACTGTGCCGAAGTGGTGCTTTACGAGAGCCCCGAGCTATCCTTCAGCCCCAGCTCGCAGGACCACGCCGTCTTCGACAGCCTGGACCACCTGCTCGACGACGTGCGCCGCACGGGCTACTACGGCGGCATTCGCTTGTTGAAGGCGGCGACGAAGAGCTTCGCCGAGTACTGCGCCGAGAGCAGCATCCAACTGCCGCGGCGCAACTTCACGGTGCGCTACGGCACGAGCATCCCCCGCCAGGTCGGGTTGGGCGGATCTAGCGCCATCGTGACGGCCGTCATGCGGGCCCTGATGGAGTTCTTCGAGATCCGCATCCCCGAGCAGGTGCTGCCCAACGTCGTGCTGGGGGCCGAGACCGAAGAGCTTGGGCTCACGGCCGGCCTGCAGGACCGCGTGGTGCAGGCCTACGGCGGGCTGGTTTACATGGACTTTGACGGGGACCACATGGACAAGCACGGCCACGGCCGCTACGAGCGCCTCGATCCTGCGCTGCTGCCGCCCGTCTACGTGGCGTATCGGACGGACCTGGGCGAGGAGAGCTCGACCGCCCACCTCAGGGTCAGGGAGCTTTACGACCTGGGCGACCAGAAGGTGGTCGCCACCATGGCTGAGATCGCGTCGCTCGCCGACACGGCGCGCCGTCTGCTGCAGGAGGGGGACAGCGCGGGGCTGGCCGAAGTCATCAACCGGAACTTCGACCTGCGGGCCAGCATCTTCCCCATCCGGGACGACGACATGGCGATGGTGCGGAAGGCCCGGGCAACGGGGGCCTCCTGCAAGTTCTGCGGCTCGGGTGGGGCCGTGGTCGGCACGTTCGAGGGGGCCGACATGCTGGCCCGCCTGCGGAGCGAAATGGAGGGCGCCGGCTACCGGTTCATCGTGCCGCAGGTCGCGCCCAACGCCACCGGTTGACGCGGCCTCAGCGGGGGAAGAGCTTCTCGATCAGGTCTTCGTCCGGCCGGCGGCCGTACTCGCATATCTCGAAGACCTCCGCACAGTGCACCCCGTCGCCCTCGTCGGCGCCGTACCGCTCGATCAGCCTGGCGCGGAAGGTGTCGGCCGCCGCGCGGAACCTGACCTGGCAGCGCGCGCGGAACCACTCCCAACGTTCTGCCGCGTTCTCGGGCACCTCGTCCAGGTACCCGCCGTTGAAGGGCAGCCACTCGAACATCTGGCTTTCGTGGCACGCGAGCATCCGCGCCTTTCTCTCGGAGTACTCATCCACGGCCACCACGACGTCGGCCTGGAAGGGCAGGGGCTTAGTGAACCGGTCGTACGTGTAGGCGATGACGGGCATCCCCTCCAGGGCGGGCACGTCCGGCCGGACCAGCGGCACGGTCAGCAGGTAGGAGGCGTCCACCACGAGCTGGCCCGCCGCGCGGTGGTCCGCGTGGTAGTCCACCGGACGCAGGCCGAGCAGCAGGTCCGGCTCGAACTCGCGGATCAGGCCGATCAGCTCCTCCCGGGCCTCCAGCGAAGGGGTGAGCCGCCCGTCGTCGTAGTCCAGAACCACGTAGTCCGCGCCGATCACCTCGCCGGCGCGCCGCGCCTCCTCCCTGCGCCTGGCTGCCAGCTCCGCGGGCCGCATCTGCTGATGGCCGGCGTTGCCGTTGGTCACGGACACGAGCATCGCGGCGCCGCCGCGCTCGACGTATCGGGCGGCCAGCCCGCCCACGCGCCCGTCCCCGTCATCCGGATGCGCGCCGATGAACATCAGCCGCATGGCTGCCTCCTGTGAACTCGGCAAAGGTGGCATGACGAGCCGTCAAGGATAGCGCCCGGAGGGGCCAGCTGCAATGCCGGAAGGCGGCTACCAGCGCTCTACGTTGTCGTAGGCCGTCTCGGGCAGGTAGGGGTCCCGGTAGTTGATGCGCAGCGTCTCCGTCACCAGCGCGTAGAACCGCACCCAGCGCAATATGCCCTTGTAGAGGGGGTAGACGAAAGCATACTGCAAGAGCCACCACTCGTGTCGGCGCCGCTCGCTCATGGAGATGGCCAGCAGCAAGGTGACGAACGTCAGCGCCGTGTAGAAGACGTAGCAGCCGATGAGAACGAAGGTGAGCAGCCGGAACGCGAAGGCGACCATCAGGGCGATGTAGACGGCGTAGAGCAGGTTGAACACCACGGTCATCAGGTATTCCATGCCCATCTCATAGGCCGTGGCGAAGTCGAAGCGCCAGAACCTCAGGGCGTCGCCGTGCTTGTGGTAGTAGAGGCGCAGGAACCCGCGCTCCCAGTTGACGCGCTGCCGCACCAGGCCCCGGAAGGTGGCCGGCACAGTGGTGAGGGCTATGGCATCCGGCGCGAAGCGTACCTTCCAGCCCAGCTTGTGGACCTTCATGGAAACGTCTATGTCCTCGGTGATCTCGGCCGACCACGCGCCGGCGTCGTGCAGTGCCTCGCGCCGGAAGGCCCCACATGCGCCGGAGGCCTGCAAGGTGCTGCCGAGGATGTTCGTCCACCTCTTCCACAGGCTGATGCCCACTGCGTACTCGGCGGCCTGAAGGTCGGTCCACGACGACTGGCCGATGTTGCGCACTTTGACGTTGCCGGCCACGGCGCCGACGCTCGAATCGTAGAAAGGCCCTATCATCCGCTGGATGAGGTCCCGGTCGAACGTCGTGTCGGCGTCCACGCTGATGATGAACTCGCCGGTGGACATGCGGAAGCCATAGTTCGACGCTATCGGGCGGCCGCCGCGCCCCGAGGGCGCCGTATTGCTGAGCAGCTTGATCAGGCCGTTCTCGGCGTAGGGTCTGGCGATCTCGTAGGTGCGGTCTGTGCTGGCGTCATCTACGACGATGATCTCCTTGTTGGGATACTCGATCGAGAGCAGCGAGGCGATGGTGTCCCCGATCACCTCTTCCTCGTTGCGAGCGGCCACGATGATGCTGACCAAAGGCTCGGTGCGCAGGAATGCCTCCTGCTCTTCGCTGTCGTCCCGCGGTACGCCCAGCAGCCGGAGGATCGGCATCAGCACCAGGGGCAGGGCGTAGCGGGGCAGCTCGAAGAACACGACGATGGGAAAGAAGAACAGGAACCAGGTGAGCAGCGTGCGCTGCGTGAACTGGTCCCGCACGTACAGGAAGTAGTCCTGCAGGAAGATAAGCGCCCGGTCGAGCAGTTCCATCTCACCTCTCTATGGTTGCGTCGCCGGTGTCGCCGGGCAGGAACGTGCCGTCGGACGGCTCGGTGATACGTATGTCCACCGGGATGACGTTGCCCTCGTGGCGGCGCAGGCGGCGTTCCAGGCTCGCCGGCAGCGGCACGACCTGGTCGTTCACCTTCGCGACCTCGCCGCTGAGCAGCCTGTCACGACCCTCCACGTCGAGCCTGGCGGCGGCCCCCACCTTCAGACCATCGCGGTAGCGCACCGGCACGTAGGCGCGTGCCAGCTTGCTGGCGGGTTCGTAAATGCTGACCAGGAACTGCCCGCGCTCCACGTAGCTCTTGTCGGTTACGGGCACCTCGAACAGCATGCCCGAGACGGGCGCTCGCACGATGTACTGGCCGGCGGCGTCCGCGAAGGCGGCTTCCTGCGGCTCAGCAGCGGCCAGGAGGGCTTTATGGGTGCTCTCGGCCGCCTCGACGCGGTCCTCAGCCGATGCCAGCGACATCTGCCGGACCTCCTGGAAGTCCTTGATGGTGTCCTCGGCGGCCTGGATCTCGCTGCCGAGGGCGCGCAGCCGGCTCTCCGCGACCTCGTGCGCCGTGCGCGCCGCCGCGGCCGCGCGTTGAGCGTCCACGTAGTCCTGCTCTGTGGCCGCG
>LJUE01000151.1 GCA_001303885.1 Planctomycetes bacterium SM23_32
CGACCAGCGCGTCGCATTCGGCGAGTTCACGCTCCAGAGCCTCGGCGCGCTCGCGGTAGCGCCGCTTCTCCAGCAGCGCCTCGCGGGCCAGGTCGTCGCGGCCCTTCTCCACGGCGAGCCTCGCCTTGCCGTCCCACTCCTCGGCGCGGGCGCGCGCCGCCTCCGTGGCGCGCTCCACCCTCTTGCGAGCGGCCATGGCGCCGGCGCAGGAGGCCTTGATCTCCACCAGCGTGTCCTCCATCTCCTGGATCATCAGGCGGATCAGCTTCTCGGGGTCCTCCGCTTTGTCGAGCATGGCGTTGATGTTGGACCCGATGATGTCGCGCAGCCGGGTGAAGATGCCCATTGCCGACCTCCTTTCCGATGGTTTCGCTGCCCTTTTCCGGCGTGTCCTTTCGCAACGCGGATGCCAACGCGCCCGGAATCCTGCAAGCCCTTGAGCGGGCAGAGGTTACGATCGGACGGGGCCGAAGGGCGGCCTTGACAGGAACGGCGAATTACGCCATACTCTACGCAGATCACCCATTCCTGGGCGGAACAAGCCATGAGCCAGGAGGCGCTGGAAGGGCCCGACCTGCGCGGCGAGCGGGTCGAGGAGGCGTTGGGGCGGTCCGAGGAGTTCCTTGCCTTCCAGGACCGCCTTTCGCAGGTGGCGGGCATTGACCGCCCCGTCCTCATCGTCGGCGAGCGGGGCACGGGCAAGGAGCTGGCCGCCCGCCGCCTCCACTACCTCTCCCCCCGCTGGGAGGGCGCGCTGGTGGCGCTGAACTGCGCGGCCCTGTCCCCCGGCTTGATCGAGTCCGAGCTGTTCGGCCACGAGGCGGGGGCCTTCACCGGGGCGGTGCAGCGCCGCGCCGGGCGCTTCGAGGCGGCCGACGGGGGGACGCTGTTCCTGGACGAGATAGCCAACATCCCGCTGGAGGTGCAGGAGAAGGTCCTGCGCGTCGTCGAGTACGGCACCTTCGAGCGGGTCGGCAGCGCCCAGCGGGTGGAGGTGGACGTGCGCATCGTCGGCGCCACCAACGCCGACCTGGCCGGGCTGGCCGGCGAAGGGCGATTCAAGCGCGACCTGCTGGACCGGCTCTCCTTCGAGGTGCTCTTCCTGCCGCCCCTGCGCGACCGCGAGGGGGACGTGGCGCTGCTGGCGAACCACTTCGCCGCCCGGATGGCCTTCGAGCTGGGCCGCTCGGAGGTGCCCGTCTTCTCGGCGGCGGCCCTCGCCGCACTGGAGACCCACCCCTGGCCCGGCAACGTGCGCGAGCTGAAGAACGTCGTCGAACGCGCCGTCTGCCACGCCGAATCATCGGCGATCGGGCACATAGAGTTCGACCCCTTCCGCTCGCCCTACGCGCCGCGGCCCCGCCGGCCTGCCGCCGAGGAAGGGGCCGAGGCCCAATCCGACGCCGCACCGCAGGGGCCCGCTGAGCGCACGCCCCTCAAGGAGGCGGTCCGCGACCTGGAGGTCCGGCTGCTGAGGGAGGGCCTGAAGGAGGCGCGCTACAACCAGAAGGAAGCGGCGAAGCTGCTCGGACTCACCTACCACCAGTTCCGCGGCCTCTACCGCAAGCACAAGGACGCCCTCGACACCTGACCGCCGGGAACGCGGAGAACGCCCGGAAGGGCGCCCTTACAGCCAGCCCTTCTTGCGGAAGTAGAGCAGCATGGCACCCGCGACGACGGCCATGACCGCCAGGACGGCCGGATAGCCCGCCTTCCAGCCCAGCTCCGGCATGTAGCGGAAGTTCATCCCGTAGACGCCCGCGATGAACGTGAGCGGGATGAACAGGGTGGCGATGATGGTGAGGACCTTCATCACCTCGTTCATGCGGTTGCTGACGCTGGAGAGGTAGAGGTCCACCATGCCGGCGATCACGTCGCGGTAGGTCTCGATGGTGTCAATGACCTGGATGGTGTGGTCGTAGACGTCCCGCAGGTAGAGGCGCGTGGCGCGCCGGAAGAACTGCGACTCGGAGCGCTCCAGGCTGCTGACCACCTCCCGCAGCGGCCAGAGCACCTTGCGCAGGTTCAGGACCTCGCCCTTCAGCTCGTGGACGCGGTGCAGGCTGGCGGGAGTGGGCGCGGTCACCAGCTCCTCGTGCAGCGGCTCGACGCACTCCCCCAGCTTCTCGCAGACCAGGAAGTAGTTGTCCACCACGGCGTCTATCAGGGAGTAGACCAGGTAGTCGGGCCCCATGCGGCGGATGCGGCCCTTGGCGGTGCGGATGCGGTCCCGCACGGCGTCGAAGACGTCGCCCGGTCGCTCCTGGAAGGTGAGCACCACGTTGCGCGCCAGCAGGATGCTCACCTGCTCGGCCTCGACGTGACCGCTCTCGTCGCTGCAAGTCAGCATCCGGAGCACGACGTAGAGGTGCTCGTCGTACTCCTCCACCTTCGGGCGCTGGCCCGTGCTGGAGAGGTCCTCCACGACGAGCGGGTGCAGGTCGAACTGATCCCCGATGGCGGCGATGGTCGCCACGTCGTGCACGCCGTCCACGTTGATCCACGTGACCGTGGAGGTCTCCTTGAACGGGCGCACCTCGGCGGCGGAGATGGGGCGCTCCTGGAACTGCTCCTCGTCGTAGTCAATGAGCGTGATCTTCAGCTCCTCGACTTTGCGCTCCCCCACGTGGACGGGCGTGCCGGGCGGCAGGCCCGCCTTGCCCGACCTGCGCCTGATCAACCTGGCCATCCGGAGTCACCTCCTTCCAGTGCACTGCGCGCCGGCCCAGCGGCGACGCCGTCTCCGCCGTCGCTCCGCTTGCCCCGGGCCCCTAAGCGGGCGAGCCCCCCGGGGCCATCGGCGGCGGCTCCCTGCCCGGCCGGCGCACGATGCTGACGACGCTGGCCGGCAAGCAGAACCTGACCCGGCCCGGGTGCCGGCGAAAGGCCTCCCAGATCAGCTCGGTCACGCGGCTGGAGACCTCCTGACGCCGGACCGGCGGCGTATGGTAGCGCACGCGGATCAGGATGCCCCACGCCGTGAACTCGCTGCGCGTGAAGGGCGTCTGATCGGCCCCGCCGACCAGCTCCGCGACGGCCTGCGCGGCGGCCTCCACGCAGAGCCGCTTGGCCAGTGCGTAGTCGCACCCGAAGGTCACGCGCACCAGCACTTCGTCGAGCATCAGGGCCGGGCCGGCCGCCTCCAGGGCCGCCTCCTGCTGGCCGAAGTAGTGGTAGTTGACGATGTTCTCGCCGAACAGCATGGCCGTGGGCACCAGGATGCCGCGTCCGGAGCGCTCCTCGCCCTCCACGGTGCCGCCCACCTGGTTGAGGATGATGTGGTTGAGCTGGATGTCGGTCACGTCGCCGACGACGCCGGCCACGGCGATGCGGTCCCCGATGCGGAAGGGGCGCTTCAGCACGACCATGAACCATGCGGCCAGCCCCCGGATGGGCACCTGGAGCGACCAGCCGAGCATCGTCCCCAGCAGCGCCACCGAGAGCCCCAACAGGCGGAACGATCCCCCGGCCGCCACGAGGACCACGACGGCGATAGCCACCTTCCAGGCCACGTCGTAGCCGCGCAGGAAACGCTCCGCGTTCTCGGCCCGGTGGGCGCGGCTTTGCACGTAGCGGGCCAGCCGTCGCCTGAAGACCCCGCGCACGAACACCAGGATCAGCAGCGTGGCCAGCGCCAGCACGAGCCCCCGGTAGGCCGAATCCGGCCCGAGGTAAGCCTCTCCCCAGTCCATGGCCCTGTCGAGCATGTCGCCTGCGACCTCCTGACGCCGCCCTGCGCAGAAGCGGCGATCATTCCTCCTGCCAGCGGTACTGCACGACCGAATGCGGATAGCAGAACTTGACTCGCGGGTAGTGCCGGCGGAATCCCTCCATCACCCCCTCGGTGATGGCCGTGGAAAGCTCCTGGCGCCTGTCGGGTATGGATTGGTAGCGGAGCCGGGCCAGCACGCCGGCGTCGAAGAACTCGCAGCGGATGAAAGGGCCCTGCCCGGTCTTCTCGATGATCTCGGCGGCTCCCTTGCGCGCCGCCTCCAGCATGATGCTCTTGGCCAGCTCCCAGTCTGAGTCGAACGTGAGCCGCACCGGCACCTCGTCGAGCATGTACTCTTCCCGGAGCGTGTAGTTCATGATGACCTGCCCGAACAGGATGGCGTTGGGGATAAGGACGGCCCGGCCGGACGGCTCCTCGCCGCCGATGGTGCCGCCGACCTGGTTGAGGATGATGTGGGTGAGCGTGATGTCGGAGACATCGCCGATGATGCCGGCGATGATAATGCGGTCGCCGATGCGGAAGGGGCGCTTCAGGATGATCATCAGCCAGGCGGCCAGGCCCGTGACCGGCGCCTGGAGCGACCAGCCGAGCATCATGCCCAGGAACGCCGCCGAAAGCCCCAGCAGCTTCAGCGAGCCCGACAGCGCAACCAGCACGAACACGGCGATGACCAGCTTCCAGACGCCGTTCCACGTCTTCAGGAAGCGCTCCAGGTTCTCCGGTTTCTGCACGCGAGGATGGGCGTACTGGCGCAGCAGCCGCGTGGTGTAGCGCCGCAGCAGGATGAGGACCAGGAGCGTGGCCACGGCCAGGGCCAGGCCCCGGTAGGGGGAGTACTCGCTGAAGAGCCGCAGGTAGAGCCCCCTGAAGAGCCCGGGCTCCTCGTCCTCCAGCAGCCGGGCCAGGGCGTCCCTCTTCTCCGCGACGCTCTTCGGCCGGGAGGGCGCGGCGGCCCCCCCCGAGGCGCGGCCGGCCTCGTGCTCGTCGGCCCCCTTCTGGGCCGCTGCCGCCGGCTCGGCCCCCGGCATCATCTGGGCGGGCGCCGACCGCGCCCACCACGTCGTCGCGCCAACCGCGGCCAGCACGACCAAGAGCGCCCCTCGCTTCGCCAGCCTCACGTCTCGCCCTCCCGTGCGGCCTGGATGTACCCTCGAAACCACATGCAGCGCGGCGCACCGGCGGGCCAGCGCGGCCCACTCATTATAGGACAGCCCGCATGGCAATCAACGGCGGCCCCCGCCCTCGGTCGGCTTGCGCAGCCGCGCCCCTCCGTTATAATGGACGCCAACGAGGTCCGGGACCACGCCATTCTCCGGAGGGAGGTGCGAAGATGGAGGTGATTGTCGTGCTCGTCTGGCTGGCGTGCATCGTCGGCTACGTCGTCTTCCTGGTGGCCGTGTGGCGGGGGATGAAGGCGCACGAGTCCATCGCCGACAGCCTGCGGGAGGTGGTGGGCGTGCTGCGCACCAGGGGCGGCGTGTGAGGCGGCCCTACCGGGCTTCGGCCAGGTCGGCCAGCTCCTCGCAGAGCCACCGGCAGGCCAGCAGGCTGCGGCCCAGGTGGTAGGCGCCTTTCCACATCCCCCCCTTCAGCAGCAGGGCCGGCGTCCCGTCGTAGTGCAGGTAGCCGAACCACTCGCCGAACTCGCGGTCCGGGAAGTGCGCGAAGCTCCAGTCGTGCAGCCGCACGAACCAGTCCCGGTGCCGCTTCTCGAACATCAGCCGGTAGGCGAGCAGCGTCGCGTGCAGGGCCTCGGCGTGTACCCACCAGAGCTTCATGTCGTGCTCGAGCTGCTCGGGCGGCCGGCCTTCGGCGTCCACGAAGTAGAAGAGGCCCCCATGCTCGGCGTCCCAGCCCAGGTCGAGTGACCAGTCGAGCACTTTCGAGGCGGCGTAGATCATGCCCTTGTCGTCGCGCCTGCTGCCTTCCTGCATCAGCAGGGCGGCCGTCTCGATGGCGTGGCCCGGGCAGACGCAGCGCCCTTCCGGCAGGTCCAGCCGCTCGCCGTGCAGCCCCACGGTCTCCACCAGCGCCCGCTGTTCGAGCTTGACGAAATCGTTGAGCAGCTCGACGACCGCTCGGCCGGCCACCTCCTCGTAGAGCGGGTCGTCGGAGCGCCCGCCCATCTCCTGGCAGACCGCCAGCAGCATCATGGGCACGGCGTGGGAGCGCGTCTCGCGCACGCCCGGGACGCGCTTGGGCGGCAGCCTGCCCGGCGTGCCGAGGCAGTCCATGACGCTGCGGAACAGGGACTGCGCCCGCTCGAGCGACTCGGCGTCGCCGGCGGCCTGCGCGTACTCCGCCAGCGCCAGGACGCCGAACATCTCGGTGAACAGGTAGCGGCGCTTGCGCAGGGGCCGCCCTTCGGCAGTGAGCAGGAAGAACATGCGCCCGTCCTCGTCGAACGCGTGGCGCCGCAGGAACTCGCAGCCCATCCGGGCCAGCTCAAGCCACTCC
>LJUE01000152.1 GCA_001303885.1 Planctomycetes bacterium SM23_32
CGCACGGCGTCCGCGTCGAGCAGTATGGTCCCCCCCGCCTGGACGGCGAGCGCCCCGACGCCGGAGCGCATGAGCACCTCGACCGTCTCGGGGCCGATGCAGGGAATGTCGAATCGTTCGTCATGGCTCTCTTTGGGCACCTTGACGGCCACGGCACCCCCTCCGGCCAGTGCGCCGCCGCGCTCAAGGGTGGCGTCGGTGCCGTCAATGCCCTCGACGGCGACGACGGCTTGCTCCTTGACCACGATGCACTGGCCGATCTGGAGGGCGGCCACCTGCTTGGCGATGGGCCAGCCGAAACGGATGTCACGCCACTGCCGTTCGGTGGGCCGGCGCCGGCCCACGCAGCCGCGCGGGATGAGCAGCTCGGGGCAGTAATCCCGCACGCTGCCCACCGGCATGCCCTCCCGGGCGAACTCGTCGGCCACGGCCCCCAGAATGGCGTGGTCCTCCTTGGTCCTGGTCCGGCCGAACCAGAGCCTCACGGTCCGCCAGTCGGGCAGCATGGCCGCCTTGCTGCCGAACATGCGCTGCTTGCGGACGGCCCCGCACATGAGGACGGCGTCCGCGCCCGCGGACTTGAACAAGCGGATCCACTGTCCCAGCTTGGCCAGGCCGGTCCAGTGGACCTCGTCCGCCACGGACTCGACGGCGGCGTCGGCCTCCCCCTTGATGGCTATGGCCACCACCCGGAAGCCCCGGGAGCGGAGCGAAGCGGCCACGCGAAGCGGAAGCAGGCCGGCCCCGCACAGCAGACCCACGGTCCGCCCCCCGGAAGATGCGCTGTCGGCGCCCCCGCCCGCCATGCTACTCCCTCAGCTGGCCGTTGCCGATGACGCGCCACTTGTAGGTGGTCAGCTCTTCGAGCGCCATCGGCCCCCGCGCGTGCAGCTTGTCGGTGCTGATGCCTATCTCGGCGCCCAGCCCGAGCTGCTCCCCGTCGTCGAAGCGCGTGGTGGTGTTGACGAACACGGTCGCCGAGTCCACCTCGTCCAGGAAGCGCTCGGCGCTGCGGAGGTCGCTGGTCACGATCGCGTCGCTGTGCCCCGAGCCGTAGCGGTTGATGTGGTCTATGGCTTCCTCCACGCTGCGCACCACGCGCACGGCGAGGATCTTGTCCAGGTACTCGGTGGTCCAGTCCTCGAGGGTGGCGGGCTTCATGTCCGGCACCATCTCGCAGCACGTCGGGCAGCCGCGCAACTCAACGCCCTCGCGCTGAAAGACCGGGTGCATCTGCTGCCAGAACGCCTCGGCGATGTCCTGGTGGACCAGCAGAGTCTCCATGGCGTTGCAGACGCCGGGCCGCTGGCACTTGGCGTTGTGGCAGATGGCCACGGCCATGTCCACGTCGGCGCTCGCGTCCACGTAGGTGTGGCAGACGCCCTCGTAGTGCTTGATGACCGGTATGGTCGAGTTCTCGACAACGGTGCGGATCAAGCCGGCCCCGCCCCGGGGGATGACCACGTCTATGTAGGCGTCGGCCTTCAGCAGCTCGTTGACCACGGCCCGGTCGGGCGTGTCCACCATCTGCACCGCGCGGCCATCCATGCCGACGCTCTCGCAGGCTTCGGCGATACAGCGGTGGAGGGCCAGGTTGGAGTTGATGGCCTCCTTGCCGCCGCGCAGTATGACGGCGTTGCCGCTCTTCAGGCACAGGGAGGCGGCGTCGGCCGTGACGTTGGGCCGCGACTCGTAGATCATGCAGATGACGCCGAGCGGCACGCGCACCTTGTCCACCTTCAGCCCGTTGGCCAGCACCCAGCCGTCAATGACGCGGCCGACCGGGTCGCGGAGCATGGCCACCTTGCGGATGGAGCCTGCCATTCCGTCAATCCGCTTGTCGGTCAGCTCCAGGCGGTCGAGCATGGCGCCGGAGAGCCCGGCTTCCCGGCCGGCCTGGAGGTCCCGGCGGTTGGCCTCTTTGAGCTCGTCGCGCGCATCGAGGACGCCGGCCGCCATGGCCTCCAGCGCGGCGTCCTTGAGCGCCGTTGACGCGCGCGCGACGGCACGCGACGCCTCCCGCGCCCCCTTCGCAAGGCCGTCAACGTACTCCTTCACGTCCATCCCTGTGCCCCTTGGGTCTGTTCCTGTTCCTGTGCTCGTGCCATTGCCCGCGCTGCACTTGCTGTCAGTCGTCCTCGCGGATGCGCCGCCTACGCCGCTTCCTCATCCGACCGGGCCGACGCGTTGGCAGACGCACAGATCAGCGCCGTCAGCACGAATGCGGCGGCGGGGACGGCAAGCGGCAACTGGCGCCACATCAGCACCTTCTGCCACGGAGAGACATCGTGCGGCGGGCGGCGCCGCGGCCGGATGGCCGCGCCGGCGCCGGACGCGAACTCCGAGACCTGTTCGCCGGGCGCTGCGAACCCGTAGTCCTCGCGCGCAACGCGTTCGATGGCCTCGGGCGAACTGAGCAGGGCGTCGCGCTCGGCGCGCGAGCGGGCGTTCAGCTCCTCTAGCTCCTGGAGTCCGGCCTCCAGCCGTGCCTGCTCCTCCAGCGCGCGCTCCAGCTGGCGCCCGCGCCGAGCCAGCACCGCGCCGAAGAGAGCCGCGGCCAGTGTGGCCAGCAGCACCGGCAGCCAGAACGACCGGGCCGTGAAGATGCGCATGGGCACTGCTCCGGGACACGCGGCGGCCGCATAGCTGCCTACACATATAACGGGAAGCCGGCCGCCGTGTCAACGATGCCGCCCGCGCGCCGGACTTGACAGCCGGCACGGGGCTGTGGAATACTCCTGCCGCCACGCGACGCAGTCCCTGTCGCAGAGATACGGAGCCGATCGGGTTTGAGAATCCCCTTGGCCAGGTACGGGCTGGGCACGCTGGCAGCCGGCACGGTGCTGGCGGCCGCCGGGGCGGCGGTGAGTCTGGTGGTGCTGCCGTGGCTGGCCGCGTTCTTCGGGCTGGCGTGGGTGGGGCTGCTCCTGTTCTTCCGCGACCCCGAGCGGCGGGCGGCGGCCTCCCCGGAAGCCCTGCTCAGCCCGGCGGACGGCGTGGTGCGGGACGTCGGCCGGGTGGCGCCGCCCGCGTTCCTGAAGGGGGGCGCGGTGCGAGTAGGCATCTTCATGTCCCTGCTGGACGTGCACGTGAACCGCTCGCCCGCTGCGGGGGAAGTGCGCTGGGTGAGCCACCATCCGGGCTCCTTTCACGACGCCCGCACTCGGGCCGCCCTCACCCACAACGAGCACAACCTGCTGGGGCTGGAGCTGCCCGACGGGCGCCGCATCCTCGTCAACCAGATCGCCGGGTGCGTTGCCCGCCGCATCGTGTGCGATGTCTCGTCCGGGGACGTGCTGCAGAGGGGGCAGCGGTTCGGCATGGTCAAGTTCGGCAGCCGGGTTGAACTTTACCTGCCGGCTGCCGACCAATACGAAGTGATCGTGGGCCCGGGCGACCGAGTCAGGGCGGGCGTGAGCGTGCTGGCCACAAGGACCTGCCCACAGGAGGCGTCCGGCCCAACCTGCCGCCCCGGGGCCGCCGCAGAGCATGCCAAGCAGTCGTAAACGGTCAGCCCGACTGGCATTCCTTATCACCCTCCTCGGCCTCGCGGCTGCGGCCTCTATGCCCGCCCGGGGCGACGAGCCGACGGCCCTCGCACCCAACGAGGACCAGATCCTCGATGCCGCGCTGGCCGCCGCTCGCCTGGTCAGCCCCCCTCACAGTCGAGCCAGTGCCGTCATTGACGTCGCGGAGGCCTACGCGGGGCTGGGCTTTCGCCGGAAGGCCGAGGACGCCATTGAGGAGGCCCTGGCAGACCTGGCCGACGTGCCGACCGCAGAGCACATGCTGGTGCTGGCGGCGGAGGCATGCCTGCGCTCCGAGCTGCACGGCCCGGCGCGCAGGATAGCGGCTCGCATGACGGGGCCCGGACGGGCCGTGCGTGTACTGTGCCCCGTGGCCCTCGCTTTGCGCAAAGCAGGCCGGCCGGAGGACGCGCTCGCCACGGCGGCCGAAGCGGAAGCCAGGGCCGCTGAGCTGGGGGAAGGCAAGGGAGCGGTCCATGCGTGGACGGCAATAGCCAAGGCGTATGCCCGGCTGGGCGAACCCGAGCGGTTCCGCGCCGCTCTGGAACGCGCCCTGGCGCAGCTCCCTCACGTCCCCGGGGAGGCCGAGCGCAGGTTCCTCCTGGAGAACATCGCCGAGATGTGCGCCATGGTGGGCCGCCTCGACGAGGCCCTCAACCTGGCGGGCGCCCTCGCGGATGACTCGAAGAAGGTCAAGCTGACATGCCTGATCGCCGAGTCGTTTGCCCAGGGCGGGGACGACGACCGGGCCCTGGCGCTGCTGGAATCAGCGGGGCACGAGGCGGACCTCATGGCGGCACCGCACCTCAGCGCGCAGGCGCTCCTGTGGGTGGCCGAGTCATACCACGCGACAGGCCACGTGGGCCTCGCGGAGCAGATGCTCGCGCGGGCCGAACGCATGACAGAATCCGTGGAGAATGAGAGGCACGCCGCCGACCTGCGCGGGGAACTGTCCGCAGTCTACGAGTTAGTGGGCGACCTGAGCGCCGCCGAGCGCGTCGTCGAGCGGGGTAGCCCGGAGGACCTGAGAACCGGCCAGGCCCTCCGCCTGATGAGGCTGCAGGCGAAGCGGGGCGACCACGAAGCGGCCGTAGCCACCATCGCCCGGGCCGACCCCGGTTACCTGTCCCTCAGCGGCAAGGCCAACCTTCGGGGGATCGCCGAGGTCTACTACGAGGCGTGGGGCAAGGATGCCGGGCTCGGTCGGCTCACCGACCTGCAGCCCCGGGAGCTGCGCGACGCCGTGCTGGCCCACTACGCGGCCGCTCTGGCAGGGGACGAGGACTACCGGACCGCCACGCGCCTGGCCCAGGCCGTCGAGTTCGAGGTGACCAAGGACGAGGCGCTGATGGCGGTGGCGGACGCGTGCCTGGCCGCGGCGCGGTCGGAGGCCGACCTGCAGCCGGCCCGCGAGGTGCTGGACGTGATGGTGGGTCGTCTGGACCAGCTCAGGCTCCGCGTGAAGCTGGCCTCGCGGCTGGCTGAGCTGGCGCCGGAGGGGGCCCGTGCGACCCTCGAGGCGCTGCGCAGGGACGTCGAGGAGGAGCGCGTGCACTCGGCGCGCGCCGAACTCCTCTGCGAGCTGGCGCTCGCCTACCGGGCGCTCGGCGACGCCCCGGCGGCTCGCTGGGCAGCCGCCGCGTCCCTGGCTGCCGCCATGAAGGTAAGCTGCGCCAGCTGCCGCGACGATGTCATCGAGGACCTGTTCGAACGGCTGGCGGGCGCCGAGAAGGTGGAACTGGCCCTGGTCGCCGCCGAACAAGTGCAGATCCCCCGGCTGCGCGTCGAGAACCTGATCCGCTTCCTCGAACTCAGCAAGAACCTGACCGCCGAACAGAAGGCCGTGCTGCTGCAGGAGGCCCTCGAGTCCGCCGTCGAGGTTGCCGACATCGTCCAGGGCTCGCGCCTGCTCGTGCAGGTGGCATCCGCCTACCGCGATGCAGGCCTGCGCGTGACGGAGGCCGAGGCGGGCATGTTGCGAGAGCACGCAGCCTGCCTGGCAGCCCGCCCGGAACCTGAGGCGCCCCTCCCCGCCGCGCCGGGCCGACCGAACGAAGTGCGCCTGGTCTACTTCGACCGGCCCGGCTGCGACCTGTGCGACGCCGTCAAGGAGCAGTTCAGCGCGCTCGGCCGGCGCTTCCCCGGCCTCGCCATCGAGACCTACGACCTGAGCAGGTCCGAGACGGCGACCGTGCTCAACGAGGCCATCTGCGAGGCGCTGTCGGTGCCCGAGCAGCAGCGCCTCGTCGCGCCGGCCGTCTTCTCGGCGCGCCGCTGGCTGGTGGGCGAAGAGATCACACCGGAGGCGCTCGCCGAGCTTGCCGAGGAGGCCCGGGCCATGCCGTCGCCCGCTGCGCTGTTCGGCCCGGGACAATGGCACGCCCGTTCGCGCCTGATGGACAGATACCAGGACCTGGGCCTGCTGGTGGTGGTGTCGGCGGGGCTCCTGGACGGCCTGAATCCCTGCGCCTTCAGCGTCATCATCTTCTTCCTCTCCTACCTGGCCTACGTGGGCCGCACCCGCCGGCAGATCGCCACGGCCGGCATCATGTTCACGGGGGCCGTCTTCGTCACCTATCTGGCGCTGGGGCTC
>LJUE01000153.1 GCA_001303885.1 Planctomycetes bacterium SM23_32
AGCTGGTAGCGCGTGTTGCGCCACGTGCCCGGTGCCAGCAGGGGCCCGAGGATGGCGAACAGCAGGCCCGTGCCGAGCACGAGCGCGGCAATGGGGCGCGAGTAGGCGCGCTCGAGGAGCGAGGGGTCTTCGGGCTGCGTCAGGCCGGGCAGGCGGCCGTGCGTCGCCAGGCAGATGACGGCTCCCAGCACGAGCAGTCCCGCCGCGCCGACCGTCAGCACCGAGCCGACGCGCAGGCTGGCCGGCCGGAACGCGAACGCGACGTCGTGGGTGCCGACCTTGAGCTGGACGCCTTTCAGGTAGTGGTCCACGCGGAGCAGCTCGGCAGGGCGCCCGTCTACGCTGACGGTCCAGCCGGGGTAGTGCTGGTCGGCCAGCACGAGGTAGCCGCGGCGGGTCAGCCGGGCGACGACGCGTACGTGGTCCCCGTCGTCCGCCACGACGTGGGCCCACTCGGCCTGCTCGGCGCGTCCGGGCTCGCCGGCGAGCAGGGGTTCCGAGGGATCGTGGACGAACGCGGCGTCAAGGTAGTCGAACTCGCCGGAGCGGAGCGCCCTGACGACGGCCTCGTCGCTGGGGGCGGGCAGGGCGCGGTGCACGATGAAGGCACGGGGCAGGGCGTGGGGGTTGCGGAAGACGTTGACGTTGCCGACCTTGCGTACCAGCTCGTAGCCGTCGGGCAGCTCGCTGCGCGGTGTGAGGAGGTAGCGCGCCCCGAGCAGGTCCAGCACGGGCGAAAGCTCGAACTCGATGAGCGATGAGCCCGCCTCGGGCTGGCCCATCAGGGCCTTGAAGGCGCGGGTCTGCAAGGGGCAGAATCCGCTGACGGAGGGGATGTCCCAGATCATGTTGGCGTTGTGGGGCAGGCGGTCGAGGCTGGCCGCGTAGAGGTCCGGGCGCAGCGCCCAGCCGCGGGTGAACGGGTAGGCGCCCATGCCGTAGTGCGGCTCGCGGCGGTTGTAGTAGCGGTAGCGGAAGATGCGGCCCTGCGGCAGTTCGGCGAGGGCCTGCGCGAGCGGCGGCGGTTCGGTGTAGATGGCCGGGTCGGTGACGGGGTTGAACTCGCGCGCCACCCAGCCGAGTTCTGCGAAGACCAGCGCGCACCAGAGCACGGCGGCCAGGCCGGTCGGGACCGGCGGAGCATCCGTCTCCGCCGCGGCCGCCCGGCGACGGTGCACGCAGAGCACCATCAGCAGCGTGCCGCCGCCCGCGGCGAGCGCCAGGCGCCAGATGTCGGTGGGGAGGGTCTCGTGCAGGTGGCGCCACATGGCGTCGAGCTCAAGGGGGGCAAGGGGCATGGCGTCCGCTATCTGCTGCCGGCTCAGCCCCGTGAGGCCCGTGTGGAAGCGGCCCGCCACGGCCAACGAGGTGATGGCCAGCACGAGCACGACGGCCGCCGCCACCAGGGCGGCCCGCCGGACGCGTGCCCTGTCGGGCGAGCCGAGCAGGTGGTCCAGCCCCATGCCGGCCAGCATGGCCACGCACATGGCCGTGACGAACGCGAACCGGGGCGCGAAGCGCGCCGTGCCGAAGACCGGCAGGAGCGCGAACGCGTTGTAGAGCGCGCCGCTGACGCCGAGCGAGAAGAGGAAGGCGAAGATGCCGAGCCCGGCGAAGAAGAGCGCCCTGCGGCTCCTGTCGGCGAAGGCGCCCAGCAGCGCGAGCATCAGCGGGGCGCTGCCCATGAAGAGGGTCAGCTCGATGTGAATGCCCGGGTCCACGTTGCCCCAGTAGCTGCCGAGCCCGGGGCTGCCGAAGTAGTGGGGGAGCATGAGCGTGATCAGGTGGGCGGGGACGCCGGGGCTGATGCCGCGCAGCGCCATGGGGGCGCCGGCGCGCGAGCTATGGCTGACCAGCTCGGCCAGTGGCACCAATTGGACGCCGGCCAGCATGCCGCCGACGACGCCGGCTGCCGCAATCGCCGCCAGCATGACGACGGCGGTCTGCCTGTGGGCGCCGGTCAACTGGATCAGGCGCACCCGCCAGAGCAGGAATATGCCGCAGACCAGCGCCGCGTAGAGAGTGTACTGCGGCTGTGCGCCGAGCGACATGGCGCCGGTGGCCGCGGCGAATCCCAGCAGGGGCAACGACGACCGCTGCCGGAAAGCCAGTTCCAGGAACGCCAGCAGCAGCGGCAGGTAGCAGATGCCCACCACGATGTTGATGTGGTGGGGATGGAACAGCACGGGGCCGGACATCATGTAGATGATGCCGGCCAGCACCGCCCCGGCCCGGCCGACGCGCATAACGCGCGCGAACGCGTACATGAACGCCCCGGCCAGCGCGAAGTGGAGCACGACGTAGTAGTTGTAGGCCACCCACGGCCGCAGCAGGCTGAACAGCAGCATGAAGGGCGGGTAGAGCGCGTTGCCCTGGCTCTCGGCGAACAGGGGGAAGCCGCAGAACAGGTCCCTGTTCCACAGCGGGAGGCGGCCTGCCTGCAGGCCCTCGGCGAAGAACAGGCGGTAGGGGTAGTTCTGGAGGGCGTGGTCGTAGTGGTAGAAGACACCGCGCAGCGCCACCGCCTTCAGGAAGAACAGGCAGCAGGCGAGCACGACGACGAGCACGGCGATGCACTCCCGGCCGGTCGAATCCCTGTGCGACGCGCTCGCCATGGCGCTCCACTGTCCTGGGGCGGCGTACGGGCGGGCCCGGTCACTCGGCCGGCGCGGGCACCCGGACGATGATCTTGGCGCTGCCGGTGTTGTGCTCGCTGTCGGTCGCGGCGAACACGAAGACGTGCTCGCCGGGCTCCAGCACGTCCGTCCGGTAGACGAAGGGCTCCTCGGTTGAGTCGAGGATGCCGTCGGTCGGGAAGACGGGGAGCCAGTCTTCGCTGTTGCGGCTCACCTCGATGCCGGCCAGGTGGCTGTGTCCGTCGGCGGCCACGCCCGTCAGCTCGTAGGCGCCGTCGGCCAGTGCGCGTGCAGCCAGATCCCTGACGGCCGGCGGCCCGTTGTCGATCAGCAGGGGCGTGGTGACCTTCTCGTCGGCCAGCGCCTCGCCCTGCGGCCGGGCGGCTTCGTCGCTGGCGATCAGCTTCAGCAGGTAGTGGCCGTCCGGCACGCGCGCGGTGTCCCATTCGTAGGAGGTCTCGTCGTCCAGCTCGATCTCCAGCTCTTTCCACTCCGTCTCGTCCAGGCCGCGGTAGAAGAGCTTGAAGGTGAGTTCATCCTCGTTGGGGTCGGCGGCTTGCCAGGCGATGGTCTTGCGGGCAGGCGGCTCGGGACGGCCCGGCTGACGGGGCGGTCGAGGCCCGGGGCGCGCGGGCCCGGGGCCGCCGGGCGGGCCGCCGTTCTCCTGCTTTTTCAGCAGCGACTCGCCGTCCACGGCCAGGTCTTCGATGACGGGTCTGCGGTTGGCCTGGCGGTAGCTCACGTTCACCTCCAGCAGCGTGGGGCTGCCCAGGTTGCCCCGCGTGCTGAGCTCGGCGCTGAACTGCGCGAACCTCCCCATCGGCACCTCCACCGGCGAGCCGGACGCGTCAAGACACAGGTCGGACCATTCGCTCCAGTGCTCGTCGGGCTCGCCTGCGTTGCCGGTGCGCAGCTTGATGCGCACGTCCTGGCCGGTCTCCGTCCGCTGCTTCCACCACACGCGCCCCCACTCGGCCAGGTAGCCCGCGTCGAAGGGGTCTGCCAGCAGTGCGCCCTGCTTGCGCACGCCCGGCTTGAGCCGCCACAGGCCGGCCGCGTGGGCAGTGCCGATGATGATGTCCCCGTTCGGCAGGGGGGCCATGGCGGTGAGGTAGGAGGAGTCCAACTCGGTGAGGATCCTGTACTGCATGTCGGGCTCCACGGCCAGCAGGCGCCCCTCCGTGCCGGTGCCCACCAGGACGAAGCCGAGGCCCTCGGCGAGGCTCAGCAGGAACGTCCGGTCGAAGCGCGCGACGCGGAACGCCCCCTTGCCCGGTTCGATGCGGTAGAGGCTGTTGGGGGCCGACGGCGCCTCGGGCCCGGCGCCGACCGCGGTGGGCGGGCGCTCGGACTCGGGCGGCCCGCCCCGAGGGGGCGGAGGCGCGCCGGGCGGCGCGGGGATGCGGCTCTGCGCCGTGCAGGCGTAGAGCGCCCCGCCCTCGCTGACCAGCAGGTCGTGCACCTCGTCTTCCTCGGCGTCGTAGAGGACGCTCACGGCGCCGTCGTGCGCGACGGCGTAGATGAGCCCGCCCGTGTCCGTGCCGGCGTAGACGGTGCCCTCGCCGTCCACGGCCACGCAGACGATGTTGTTCTGCTTGGCCTTGAAGAGCTCCTCCACTTCGCCGGCGCGGCTCAGCCGCAGCAGCCGGCCGTTAGGGCCGGTGGCGCAGTAGATGTTGTGATCCGGCCCGAAGGCCATGTCCCAGACGTAGGCCTCTTCCAGGTCCGCCAGCGTGGTCACCTTGCCCTGCCGGCTGACGCGCAGGACGATGCCCTCCGGCGCCGTGCCGGCCAGCACGGACCCGTCCGGCAGCGGCAGCACGCTCAGCACCTGCTTCTGGTCGCTCTTGTGGAGCAGCTCGGCCGGCCCTTCGCGCACGACGTAGAGGGCGGCCGGGCCGCCGGTTGCCACGTAGGCGGCGCCGTCCTCAGAGGTCTCGACGTCCCAGACGAACTCCGCCTCCAGGCCTTCGATCTCCTCGGCCTGCGGCGCCAGCTCCACCCAGCCCTTGGACAGCACGGAGACGCCCTCCAGCTTGCCCCTGGCGAACTGCTCGGCGCCGCTGGTCGTCCATGTCTTGCCGGGGCCGGCGCAGACGGGGGCCGCCAACGCCAGGGCGGCGAAGGCCAGCAGGAGCGTGGGCCTGTTCATCGGCGTTCCTCCGGCCCGCCCGGGCGGGCTCAGGGCTTGTAGGTCTCGGGTTCCTCGATGGTGATGAACAGCGACTGCGAGCCCTCCAGGACCCACGGCGTCTCGACGCTCTGCACGACGTCGGTTCGCAGGGGAGCGGCGCGCCCGCCCGTGCCGTTGTGCCGCAGGATGCTCAGGGCCGAAGGCGGCAGCGCGGGCATGGCGCCGCCGGCGTAACGCACGCCCTCTTCGAAGAAGGAGGCCCGCATCACCAGGTTCCGGTTGGACTCCATCTCCTCCAACACCCTCACCACATGCTCGAAGCTGCGGGGAGCGAACAGGCCGGGGTCGAGCCCCCGTTTGATCGAGCGGTTGATGAGGGCGTCGCAGACCAGTATCTCCACGCGGCTGCCGGGCTCGGCCGTCTCGGGTATCTTGAGCCGCAGCTTCTTGACCAGCTCCTCGCCCCGGTATTCGATCAGGCGGACGTAGACATTCACCTCCGAACCGGGCTTCGCCTCGGCCCTGTCCGCCCAGGCCGACTCGATGAGGGCCGCCTGGAAGCCCGGGATTACCTCCAGCTCGTAGTCCACGCCGGTGATCTCCACTTCCCGGTAGGGGTTGGTCACCAGCGCCTCGACCGCCAGCGCCCCCAGGTCCATGGCGGGGGCCATCACGGAGGTGGTGGCGTATACGTTCTGGCGGACGATGGGCTCCTGGCGGTCCTTCACGGATATGGAGAGGCGGGCGGCGAGGGTGTGGCGCTCCTCGCCGGCCTCCCATCGGGAGCTGCTCGCGTCGAGGGCCATTTCCGTGAACATGGGCGCCGTGCGCCAGTGGCCGGCGATGCGGTAGCTATATTCCTCCTCCACGGCGCCCTTGATGCGCACGCGGCAGGGGAAGGTCGGCGCCTCTTCGCCGAGCTTCGCCAGTATGCCCGTGGAGCGGTCCTGGACGATGCGACCGATGACGGGGCCCGCGCTGGTCAGCCTGAACGAGATGGCGAGCGAGGGAACGACGGCCTGCACCTCGCCGGCGACCAGCGGGATGTCCGTCGCGCCCGATCCGATCAGCTCGTGGCCGAAGGCCAGCGCCGCGTCGCCGTCAACCACGGTCAGCGTGCCCGTGCCGGACACGTCGAGGTCGCCGCTGATGAAAGACGCGCCCACGGGCATGCCCGGCTTGAGCTGCATGGGCCCCGGAGGGCGTTCATCACGAGGTCCGGGCGGGGCTGCGGCGGCGTCGGCCGCCTGCACGGGCAGGAAGCCGACCCCCTCGAGCATGGGGAACAGGTCGGCTGCGGGCGCGTCGGCGCCGATGGCCAGGGGGATCGGC
>LJUE01000154.1 GCA_001303885.1 Planctomycetes bacterium SM23_32
CACCGGAAGGAGCGAACACGGGAACGAGAACGGCCGCGTGGCTCGCAGCCAGAGCCCGGCCCGCGCTGCGAGCGACCTGCGCCGCCCGAACGCCGCACCCGACTGCCCCGCATCGTTACACTCCACGTCGGCCCCCTTTGTGAAGCGGTGTGCTGCCATCATTATAGCGGAGGGGCCGCGGTCGGCGCGGAGGCCGCAGCGCCCTGCCGGCCCGCACTTGATTGGCGCGTGCCGCGGGCTATGATGGAGGTCGCGCGGCCGGGGCCGCCGGATGCGTCGCCCCGGCCGTTTGGCTTGGAGGAACGGCGACAGCGATGGAACAGATGGCCGGCGTGATTGCGTCCATCGGCAGAGTGCTGGTCCCGATCGGGCTGGGGCTCTTCCTGCGGTCGGTGCGCCTGTTCGGCGACGCGGAGGGGGCGGTCATCAGGAAGTTCGTCGTGCGCTTTACGGTGCCCCTGTTCGTCTTTTTCTCGGTACGCGAGGCTCAGCCGGACAGCCTGGCCTCCATCGGGCCCATGATGGGGGCGTTCCTGCTGATGACGGCCGCGCTTTTCCTGGTCGGGTGGGCGGCGGCGCGCGCCCTTGTGGAGCCGGCCCAGAGGACGGCGGTCCACGCCTGCATCACGTTCGGCAACTACGGCTGGATGGGCCTCGGCGTGGCGCAGGCCCTGCTCGGCGGGCCGGGCAGTCAGCGCGTCGTCTACTTCTTCCTGCTCTGGTGGCCGGCCTTCTATGCCTTCGGGCTGACCATCGGCTTCCTGCACGTGGGCCGGCGCAAGGGCGGCGTGCCCGCGGGCAATGCCGTGGCCATTGCCGCCCCGCCCATCCTGGCCCTGGTGCTGGGGCTGGGCTTGAACGTGGGGGGCGTGGACGTGCCGGCGCCCCTGAGCGCCATCCTCAGGCCGTTCGGGGACATGACGGTGCCGCTCATCCTGCTCAGCGTGGGCATGACGCTTGACCTCGGAGCCCTGCGCCGCGAGCTGAGGCCGGCCCTGCTGGTCAGCGCCGCCACCTTGATCGTGGGGCCGCTGATCGGCTGGGGGCTGGCCCTGCTGCTGGCCGGCGACCCCGTGTCCTTCCGCGTGATGGTCCTCGAGGGCGCCATGCCCGTGGCCACGCTGACGCCGCTGCTCGAGGAGAACTACGCGATGGACAAGGACCTCGTGAGCACGGCCATCGTCTTGAGCACGGCGGCTTCGCTGGTCACGATTCCCGTCGTGGCGGCGCTCACAGTCCTGTAGGCAGTGCGCGGGCTGCCGCCGCGTGCGGGAGACGCGGCCGGCGAATGTAGTCCGGTATTGCAAACGCCTTCCGGCATCTGCTATAAGACCGGTTGCTCCATTCGATGACCGGTGGGGGCAGACCAGCTTCCGTTGCGCGCTGTTCGCCGCCCTGAGGGGGGCAGGAAAGGGCGGCGACTTCATGTACGCCTCTCTGACGACGTGGCCGGGGTGCCACTGCCAGCGAAGACGGGCGAATCGCGGCCCCCGGCGTCACGGCGGCAGGCGTCACGTGCGCCCCATGTTGCTGTCCGGCCCGGCTTTCCGTATGCGGGCGCTCGCTCTCGGGGCACGTGGGGGCGCCTGCCTGCCGACCTGCCTCCAGGATTGCACGGGCGTGGCGGATGAGGGCTGAGAGGACCAGCGTCCTGCTGATAGAGCGCGACTCTGACGACGCGGCGCAGGTGCGCCGGATGCTCCAGCAGGCGGACGGCGGCTCGTTCGAGGTGCACTGGGCAAGGAAGCCTTCGACCGGGCTTGCCCGCGTCAGGCAGGGCGCCGCAGACGTCGTGCTGCTGGCCCTGTCGGCGGGGGCCGGACGGAGCCTGGAGTTGCTGGCCCGGATCAACGCGACCATGCCGCGCGTGCCCGTCATCGTGTTGACGAGTGTTGATGACAGCGAGCTGGCCGTGGACGCCCTTCAGGGGGGCGCCCAGGACCACCTGGTGAAGGGCGAACTGGACGGCCGGCTGCTGGCCCGGTCCATCCGCTACGCCGTCGAGCGGAAGCTGACGGAGGAGGCTCTTCGTGAGTCGGAGGAGAAGTTCCGGGCCCTGGCGGAGCAGTCGCCGAACATGATCTTCATCCACGCCGGGGGTCACATCGCCTACGCCAATCCCCGGTGCGCAGAGCTGACCGGCTACAGCCGGGAGGAACTGCTTGCCCCCGAGTTCGGCGTCCTGGACCTGGTTGCCTCCGAGAGCGCCGAACTCATGGCGGAGAGCTACCGCCGGCACGTGGCCGGCGAAGAGGTGCCGGCCGTCGAGTTCACCGTGCTGACCAAGAGCGGCCAGCCCATGCACGCCCTGCTTGCCACCAAGCTGATAGCCTACCAGGGCATGACGGGCATACTGGGCACGGTGACCGACCTGACGGACCGCAAGCAGGTCGAGGATGCCCTCCGTCAGGCCGTGCGACACTGGGAGGAGACGTTCGACGCCATCGAGGACATGGTCTATATCCTCGACCCTGAGTTCCGCATAGTGCGCGCCAACCGTGCCATGCTCGAGGGGTTGCCCGGGCCGGAAACGGTGGGCAGGCACTGCTATGAGGTGTTCCACGGGACCGACCGGCCGCCGGCCGGCTGCCCCGGCTGCGCCACCGTCGAGGCGGGTCAGGCCGCCCACGCCGAGATCGTCGAGCCGCACCTTGGCGGACGCGTCTTCGACCTCCACACCTATCCGGGCTTTGACGGCGCCGGCACGGTCCAGTACCTCGTCCACGTCGCCCGCGACGTCACCGACCGCAAGCGGACCGAGGACGCGCTCAAGGCGAGTGGCGAGGCGGAGCGCGCGCTCTCGGCCCGCCTGCGGGCGTTGCACGAGGTCAGCAACGAGTTGTCGAACGCGGACACGGTTGACGAGGTCTGTCGGCTGGCCGTGGTCAGGGGGCGCGAGCGCCTCGGCTTTGACAGGCTCGGCATCTGGCTGGTGGACATCGCGGATTCTTCGTGCGTCGTCGGCACGTGGGGCGCGGGGGAGGACGGGCAGCTCAGAGACGAGCGCTCCAGCCGGGTCCGCATTGACGACCGTGCCAACCTGCGCACGATGGTCTACGAGAAGAAGATGCTCACCGTCATGCGGCGGGCGGGCCTGCGCGATAACCGGGGCACTACTGTGGGGCGGGGGACGAATGCCCTGGCGGCCCTGTGGGACGGCGAGAAGGTGATCGGCTACGTCGCCATGGACAACCTGTTGGAAGGCCGGCCCGTAACGAAGCACGATCTGGAGGTCCTCCGGCTGTATGCGTCGGCCCTGGGTCATCTCTGCACCCGCAAGCGGGCGGAGGAGGCGCTCCGCAGGGGCGAGGAGCGGCTCAGGGAGGCGCAGAGGACGGCGCGCATCGGCTCCTGGGAGTTCAACGTCGAGTCCCGCCGGATCACGTGGTCCGAGGAGGGCTACCGCCTGTTCGAGCGGGACCCCGCCGACGGCCCGCCGACCTACGAGGAGAACTTGGCCTGCTACTACCCCCATGACGCTGAGCGGCTCACGAGCCAGGTGCAGAGGGCCATCGAGTTCGGCGAGGAGTTCGACAGCGACTATCACCTGAAGCTCCCCGGCGGCAGGTCGGTCTACCAGCGGGGCTTGATCCGGGTGGCAAAGGACGAGCAGGGCCGTGCCGTCAAGCTGTTCGGCACGGTGCAGGACATCACCGAGCGCAAGGAGTCCGAGCGCGAGCTGCTGCGCGAGCGCCAGTTCTCCAACGCCGTGATTGACACATCCGGCGCCCTGATCGTCGTGCTGGACCCCGAGGGGCGGGTGGTGCGCTTTAACATGGCCTGCGAAAGGACGACCGGCTACAACGCGCGCGACGTGACGGGCCGGCCCATATGGGAGCTGCTCATCCCGCCCGAGGAGCGCCAGGGGGTGGAGGACGTATTCAGTAATCTCGCTGCCGGCGGGACGTTCTCAACCTACGAGAACCACTGGCTTGCTAAGGACGGTGACAAGCGGCTCATCGCCTGGGCCAACACGCGCGTGCTCGACGAGCAGGGCCGGGTGCAGTACGTGATCGGCACGGGCATAGACGTCACGGAGCAGCGCCAGCTCGAGGCGCAGCTGCGACGGGCCGCGAAGCTGGAGGCCGTCGGGCAGCTGGCGGGCGGCATAGCGCACGACTTCAACAACCTGCTCACCGCCATCCTCGGCTACGTGGACCTCAACCTGCCCGACCTGGAGGAGGGCTCGCAGTTGCGCCAGGACCTGATGCAGGTCAGGGCCGCCGCCCGGCGGGCATCCGACCTGACCAGGCAACTGCTGACCTTCGGACGCCAGCAGCCCGCCGTAAGGGAAGTGGTAGACCTGAACGAGACCGTTAGGGACGTCTGCAAGATGTTGGGGCACCTCATCGAGGAGAACGTCGAACTCCAGGTCGTCACCTGCGAGGAGCCGCTGAAGGTGAAGGCCGATCCCGCACAGATCGGTCAGGTGCTGATGAACCTCGCCGTCAATGCTCGCGATGCCATGCCCGACGGCGGCGTGCTGGCAGTGAGGACGTCGGCCGTGGTGAAAGAAGAGGACCCCACGGACACGCAGACGGGGTTCGGACCGGGCGCCTACGCCCTGCTGACGGTGCGGGACACGGGGACGGGCATGCCCTACGACGTGCAGGAGCGCATATACGATCCGTTCTTCACGACCAAGGGGGTCGGGCAGGGCACAGGCCTGGGGCTGTCCACCGTCTACGGCGTCGTTGAGCAGTCAGGGGGCTACATCGAATGCATCAGCGAGCCGGGGGCCGGCACGACCTTCGAGATCCACCTGCCCCTGGTCGAGGCCGGCGAGCCCGCCCAGTCCGTGCGCTCGGAGCTGGGCATTAAGTTCGGCGGCCATGAGACCATCCTCCTCGTGGAGGACGAGCCCGAGATACGCCAGCTCGGCGCCCGGACGCTGAAGGACCTGGGCTACCGCGTGCTGTGTGCGGCGGGCGGCCCGGAAGCCCTGGCACTGCTGCGCCGGCATCGCGGCCGGTTGGACCTGCTCTTGACGGACGTCGTCATGCCGAGGATGGCCGGCCATGATCTGGCCGCGAGAGTGCACGACATCCGTCCCGGCGCCAAGCTGCTGTTCATGACGGGATACGCCGAGAAGGACGACGGCGCCCTCGGCGGAGCGGTTGACTCGACGGGTCTGCTGCGCAAGCCGTTCACGGCCGCCAAGCTGGCCAAACAGGTGCGCGCCGTGCTGGACGAGCACCGGGGGGAGGAATGACAGATGCCGATCAGACGTCCGCGCTCCATATTGATCGTGGATGACGAGGCGAGTGTGCGGGACATCGTCGAGCGATCGCTCCGCACGGTGGGCTACAGCGAGATCGAGCAGGCCGACTGCGTGGACGCTGCCAGGGAGAAGTTCAGCAGCGACGGCCCGTTCTCGCTCGTGCTCCTGGACATCCTCATGCCGGGCGCGCCGGGCACCGAACTGCTGAGGGAGCTGGCCCCCCGGGCGCCCGAGACCGTCGCCGTGGTGGCCACAGCCGTTGCCCAGATTGAGACCGCCGTCGAGGCCCTGAAGATGGGCGCCTACGACTACCTCGTCAAGCCCCTCACCCCGGACGGCGTTCGCCTGGCGGTGGGGCGGGCCCTGCGTCGGCGCCACCTGGAGCTGCAGGGGAAGTACGCCGGCGAGCGCGTAAAACAGCTGGCCCAGGAGCGCGTCGAGGCCCTGGAGGCCACCCGCCACGCCCTGTTGAAGGCGCTCTGTTACATGGCGGAGTTCAGGGACGCCGAGACCGGCGCGCACCTGCGGCGCATACCCGAGTACGCCCGCATCCTGGCCGACGACATGGCCCAGCACTCGGCCTACGCGGACCTAGTCACCGATGAGTTCATCGCCCGCCTCGTTGAGAGCGCACCCCTGCACGACATCGGCAAGGTGAGTGTGCCCGACAGGTTGCTGCTCAAGCCGGGGCCCCTGACGGAGGAGGAGTTCGACGTCGTCAAGCTCCACACAGTCCACGGCAGGGAGGTCTGTGCGTCGGTGAGCCAGGAAGTGGGAGAGGCGGGTGCCGGCTTCATCCAGATGGCCATCGAGGTGACCGGCTCGCATCATGAGCGATGGGACGGGCAGGGCTACCCCGACGGGACGGCAGGCACC
>LJUE01000155.1 GCA_001303885.1 Planctomycetes bacterium SM23_32
GCGGCGCCAGCCAGCAGGTTAGCGACGGCGTGCTGCGGCTGAAGGTGGCAGCCCACGCGGAGGGCGGCCGGGCGGGCAGGGAGACGATGCGGCCGATCCAGAACCGCGGCTTCCGCGCCGCCGTCGCGTTCCGCGCCGGGCCGGCCCTCATGGCTCGGCCGGGCGCCGCGTGGGCGGGGCTCAGGGTGGCCGACGTGAACGGCCGCGTCTTCTCTGTCTCGTTCGACGGCGGCGCCTACGCCATGTCCGTGGGTGAACGTTCCAGCCCCGGCAGCAGGACCATGCAGTTGCGGCACGCCCAGGGCGATGAGGGTGAGAGCTGGCACACGCTCGGCCTGCGATACGATTTCTTCGGCGCAGGGCAGGTCACCGTCTTGCTGGACGACGGCGAGCTGCAACGCTACTCGCTGGACCTCCAGGACTTCCGGCTCGGCGTCTTCGTGGAGGCCGACCCCGGCGTCGCGGCCGACGCCGAGTTCCGGGAGGTCTCCTGCCACGAGAAGTAGCGGCCGGCCGCGCAATCGCCGGTGGAGGGCTGACCCCGGCGGCGGGGCGGGCCGCAGGGACCCGGCGCCCGGTTGACGGCTCGACTCGCCGGCTGTACCCTGTGGGCCGACCGAGGGGCAGGGGGCAAGCTGGCATGGTGCTGTTCGACGATCAGGAGGCGGGAGGGTCGCCCGAGCCCGGCCCCGACGCGCCCCTGGCCACCAGGATGCGCCCCCGCACGCTGGAGGAGTTCGTCGGCCAGCAGCACTTCGTCGGCGAGGGGCAGCTGCTGTGGCGCATGATCCGGGCCGACCGCCTCGCCTCGCTCATCTTCTATGGGCCACCAGGCACGGGCAAGACGGCCCTGGCGCACGTCATCGCCCGATGCACCCAGGCCGCCTTCGAGCCGGTCAACGCCGTCACCTCCAATGTGGCTGAGCTGCGCGAGCTGCTGGGCCGCGCCGCCGAGCGCAAGCGCCGCGCCGGCCGCCGCACGGTGCTCTTCATTGACGAACTGCACCGCTTCAACCGCGCCCAGCAGGACGTGCTGCTGCCGGACGTGGAGCAGGGCACCGTTATCCTGATCGGGGCCACCACCCACAATCCCTTCCACTCGATCAACTCGCCCCTGCTGTCGCGCTCGCAGATCTTCCAGTTCAAGCCGCTGGAGCGGGACCATGTCCGTGCGCTGCTCCGTCGGGCGCTGGCCGACAAGGAGCGCGGGCTCGGCGAGTGTCCCGTCCGGGCGGACGACGAGGCCCTGGACCACCTGGTCGAGATGTGCGACGGCGACGCCCGCCGCGCGCTGAACGCCCTCGAGGTGGGCGTGCTCAGCACCGAGCCGGGCACCGACGGCAAGGTGCACTTCGACGTGGAGCTTGCCGAGGCCTCCATCCAGCGCAAGGCGCTCGTCTATGACCGCGACGAGGACGAGCACTACGACACCGCCAGCGCCTTCATCAAGAGCATGCGGGGCAGCGACCCGGACGCCGCCCTCTACTGGATGGCGAAGATGCTGGAAGGCGGGGAGGACCCGCGTTTCATCGCCCGCCGCGTCGTCATCCGCGCCGCCGAGGACGTGGGCAACGCCGCGCCCAACGCGCTGGTGCTGGCAACCGCCGCCCAGCAGGCCGTCGAGTTCGTCGGCATGCCGGAGGCCCGCATACCGCTCGCCCAGGCGGTCACCTACATCGCCTGCGCGCCCAAGAGCAACGCCGCCTATCTGGCCATAGACGCCGCCCAGAAGGACGTGCAGGAGGGCCGCACGCTGCCGGTGCCCGAGTATCTGAGGGATGCCAGCTACCCCGGCGCCGAGCGGCTCGGCCGCGGCGAAGGCTACAAGTACGCCCACAGCTTCGAAGGCCACTGGGTGGACCAGGACTATATCCCCACCACGCGCATCTACTACCGACCGACCGCATTGGGCCAGGAGAAGCGCATCAGGGAGCGCCTGGACGCCATCCGCAAGGCCCGCGGCATCCAAGACGACGAACAGCATCCCGGCTAGGTCCTCCGTTGTGCCCTCGCGGTTGGATCACGTGGTGCCTGGCGCGAATAGGTCGGCCGTCGCAGGAGTAGTTGATGTTGAGCCCTATGCGTGGTGTGTGTCCTCGTTAGTTCTCTCGTCGTGGTTGGGATATGGCGGCCTGGGGGGACATGGGCGTTCGGCGGCGGCGCTGTCCGAAGTGCGGCGCCACCATGCGCCTGCTCCAGATGCACGGCGTCGAGGTGGACCTCTGCCCCGACTGCATGGGCACGTGGTACGACGCCCGGGAGCTGTCGCGCGCTGTGGGCCTGAGGTTCCGCGACACCGCCAGCGGCGCCGCGCTGGCCGGCGCCCGGCGCACCGCCCACCGTTGCCCCTCCTGCGCCATCCCCCTCTACGAGCGCGAGATTGACCGCGGCGCCGGCATCCTCGTTGACCAGTGCCCCCAGTGCTCGGGCCTGTTCCTGGACAGGGGCGAGTTCTCCCGCATCCAGGGCCACTTCCGCGGCCGCGGCGCGCCGGCGCGCGTCAAACGCACCACCCTCGCAAGCGGCCGCGCCGACGCGCCAGGCGAGGTGGACGGCGACTCGTTCGGCATCGCGTTCTTCCAGTGGCTCACTCGCCTGCCCGTCGAGCTGGACGTGCCCCAGACGCTCTTCCCGCCCGCGGTGATGACCCTGGTGGTGCTGAACGCCGTGGTCCTGGTGCTGGCGCTCTTCTACGGCCTGCGCGACTGGATCGAGGCGCTCGGCCTCGTGCCGGCCGACGTGCTGGCGGGCCGGCGGCTCTACACCTTCCTCACCTCCATGTTCGTGCACGCCGGCCCCTTTCACCTGATCGGCAACATGTACTTCCTCTACATCGCCGGGGACAACGTGGAGGAGAAGTTCGGCCCGCTGCGGTTCCTCGGGTTCTACCTTCTGTGCGGGGTGGTGGCGGACCTGGCGCACGTGGCCGGCACGGCGCACTCGACCCTGCCGTCGGTCGGCGCGAGCGGGGCCGTGGCGGGCGTGTTGGGGGCCTACCTGGTGCTGTTCCCGCACGTGCGGTTCCGCAAGCGCTGGTTCTACCTTCTGTGGGAGAACGTGACGTTCGACTTCCCGGCGTACATGTACTTCGGCTTCTGGGTGGCGATGCAGGTCGTGTTCGCGCTGATGGGCGTGCCCGGGGTGGCGTGGTGGGCGCATGTCGGGGGCTTCACCTGCGGCGCCCTTATCGCCGCGTGCGTCCGCCGCCGGGAGCGGGCAAGGGCGGCATAGCCCACGACGGCACGACGTTTGCCCGCCTCCGGCGGGCCGCGGCCGGCGCTTCGCCTTCTGTTATTTCCCTGCCCCGCGTCTCGCGTTTCGCGTTCTGCCTCCTTCTGTTCGCCTTTGTTGGCCCCAAGACCTCCCTGTTTGACGAGCCCGGCGGGCGGCGTATAATGCAGCTTTCCTTCGCCGCCTGAGGAGGCGCAGGTCGTGAGGACGCTGGGGATACATACGGGGCGGTTCCGCTTCGAGAGCAAGGAGAAGGCCACCGCCGCCGCCGAGCGCGTGCCCGACGAGCGCCACGCCGCCGAGGTGGACCGCGAGTGCCTCGTCGTCTTCGTTTCGGTGGAGAAGGAGGACGAGGAGTCGCCCGTCTCGGTCGCCGCGCAGCTCGCCGCCGACACGCTGGAGCGCGCCGAGCGGCTCGGCGTCGGCACGGTCGTGCTCTACCCCTACGTGCACCTCACCGACAGCCCGAGCTCCCCCCGCGCAGCCATGCAGGTGCTGGACGAGGTGGAGGCCCGCCTGGCCGAGCCGCCCGAGGGCGAAGGCGTGGAGGTCATCCGCGCGCCGTTCGGCTGGTACAAGGCGTTCGAGGTCTCCTGCCTGGGCCACCCGCTCTCGGAGTGGAGCGGGCGCTATCGCCCGGGCGAGGCGGTGGAGAGCGCGGTGGTGAAGGCCGGCGTCGAGAAGCGGCGCGCCAGCGAGTTCAGCCGCTTTGTCATCGTGGACCTGGAGGGCGAGGCGCACGAGGTGACACCCGAGGACTTCGCCGCCTGCCCCGTCTTCGCGAAGAAGGAGGCGGTCTACGACCTGCTGCGGCAGTTCGTCTCCAACGAGCTGGCCGGCGGCGTCGTGACCGAGGGCCCGCCGAAGCACATCGCCTACATGCGCCGCCACGAGCTGGTGGACTACTGCGACGTCTCCGAGAAGGGCCACTATAAGTGGTATCCGAAGGGCCTCCTGATGCAGAAGCTGATCCTGGACTACGCCGCCCAGCTTGCCCGGGACTGGGGCGCCTTCGAGATGAAGAACCCGCTCGTGATCCGCGGGGACCACAACGTCGTGGGCGAGCTGATGGGTGAGTTCCACGAGCGGGACTACATCGTGGACGGCGGCCGGGGCGTCTGCTACCTGCGGTATGCCAGCGACCCGCTCGCCTTCCCCTTCATGCAGAGCGTCTCGTTCAGCTATAAGCAGTCGCCGCTGAAGGTCTACGAGGAGGCCACCTGCTTCCGCAACGAGCAGGAGGGGGAGGTGAGCGGCCTGAAGCGCGTGCGCAACTTCATGATGACCGACATGCACGCCGCCTGCGCCAGCGAACAGGAGGCCCGCGAGCAGTACGAGCTCCTCTGCTTCATGTTCGCCGACCTGATGAACGACATCATCGCCAGCGGCCGGTGGGTGCTCGGCTGGGAGGGCACGAACGAGTTCTACGAGGCGAACCGCGATTGGCTGCTGAGCATCGGCACGCGCATGAAGGTGCCGGCCTTCTTCAAGCTCTCCCCGCGCATGACCCACTACTACGCCATCAAGAACGAGTTCCAGTCCATCACCCAGGACAGGGCGAACATCCAGGTCAGCACGGTGCAGTGGGACGTGAAGGACGGGGAGCGGTTCGACATCGGGTTCATTGACGAGGACGGGCGCAAGCACCCCTGCCCCGTCATCATCCACGCCTCCAGCTTCGGCAGCATCGAGCGGACGCTCTGCGCCATCCTGGAGAACATTGCCGTCAGCGCCGACCGCGGCCGGACGCCCATGTTCCCCCTGTGGCTGGCCCCCACGCAGGTGCGCGTCATACCGGTCTCGGAGAAGCACCTGGAGCTCGCCGTGCAGGTCGGCGACCGCATCGCCGCCCTCCGGGTGCGCGCCGACGTGGACGACCGTGACGAGACGGTGGGCAAGAAGATCCGCAACGCCGAGCGGGAATGGATACCCTACGTGCTCGTGGTGGGTGAGCGGGAGGAGTCGTCGGGCGAGCTGACCGTGCGCACGCGGGGGCAGAAGGAGCAGCGGACGATGAAGCTGGAGGAGCTGGCGGAGGAGCTGCGCGGGGAGACCGAAGGCATGCCGTTCCGCCCCGTGCCCCTGGCGAAGCTGGTCAGCCGCCGGCCGACCTTCTTCGGTTGAGGGATGGGGGCCGGCCTGGGAGCTGACGCGCCCGTCCTTGACTGGAAGCTCGAAACGCGAAACCCGAAACGCGAAACCCGTAGCCAGGCGCCCGATGCCCCTTGAGCTGAGAGACGACGAACGCGGCAACATGGCCCGCTGCGCCGTCGGCGAGGGCCTGTTCGGCACGGGCATGGGCCTCATCTCCGTGGTCACCGTGCTGCCCATCCTGCTGGAGAAGTACCTGGGCGCCGGTGAAGTGGAGCTGGGCCTCGCTTTCAGCCTGGGCACGGCGGGCTGGCTGCTGGCGCAGCCGCTCGGCATGCTGGGGCTGGCGCGGCGGCGGCGCACGAAGCGGTTCCTGGTGCCGTGGGCCTTCGGGTTCGCTGTCCCCAGCTACCTGGCGATGGGGGCCGCCGTCTACCTGCTGGGGGTGGGTCGGCCTCGTCTGTGCAGCGGCATTGTGCTGGGCCTCCTGGCCGTGCGGATACTCGGCGGGGGGGCGGCCACCCCCCTGTGGTTCGACTGGCAGGCCATGATCTTCCGGCGGGGCATCCGCGGCCTGGCCATCGGGATGATGGCGGGGGCCTCGGCGGCGGGCGCGTCGCTGGCGGCTGTGGCGTCAGCGGGGGCGCGGCTCACGCTGCCTTTCCCGCTCAACTTCTCGCTTCTGTTCTGCGCGGCGGTGGTGTTCTTCGCGGCGGGACTGTCCGTGTTCGCCAGCGTGCGC
>LJUE01000156.1 GCA_001303885.1 Planctomycetes bacterium SM23_32
CAGGTCGCCTCGCCCGGCACGTGAGCGTCGAAACCCATCTGCATCAGCCGCATGGCGAAGCACTCCGCCACCAGACCCGAGCGCCCCTTGCCGGTGACGAACACGCGGTTGGCCCGCAGGATCATCCGCACGAGCCCCTCGGCCGCGCCCGCGTCCATGTCCTCCAGCAGCAGGCGGATGCCGTCCAGCCGGGTCTGGACGACCGCGAACACGTCAGGACCGGCCTTCGCCTTGGCCATCGGCCCGCCTCCTCACCTGCTCCCAGCGCATCAGTTCCGAGACCTTCCCCAGGGTGCTCCCGCCGTCTATCTCGGCCATCTCGCGCTCTTCGCGCTCGACGACGGCCTGGGCGCGGTTGGCCACCTCGACGGCCTTCTCCTGGGGGATGACAACGACGCCGTCGTCGTCGCCGACGATCCAGTCGCCGGTGCGCACGTACTGCCCGCCTACCCTCACGGGCACTCCGATCATGCCCTGGCCTTTCGGCTCGCCGGCCACCGGCGTGATGAGCCGAGCGAAGGCGGGGAACCGCATCTCGCGGATGTTGGCCACGTCGCGGATGGCGCCGTCTATCACCACGCCGGCCAGGTTGCGCTGCAGGCAACTCATGGTGGCCTTCTCGCCCCAGACGGCGGGGCCCTGGCCGCCGGCGTCTATGACGAGCACCTCTCCCTCGTGGGCCTGGTCTATGGCCTGGACGGGTTTGGCCCAATCGCCGGGATAGGTCCACACGGTGAGCGCCCGCCCGGCCATTCTCAGGCCTTCCACGACCGGCCGCAGGCCTTCGACGGCGCCGGCGTTATGCAGCGCTTCGGTCACGTCCGCAGCGGAGGTCTTCTTGAGCACCTGCGCGATGCCGGCTTCGTCGCCGCGCTTGAACAGGTCGGTCTCGATGCTCGCGCCTGTGGTCATAGCCTGGAGGATGGTCTGCGCGGCGGCCGCGGCGTCCGGGGACTTGGTGATGGCGCCGCCGACGATGACGATGCCCGCGCCAGCCCGAACGGCCTCCGCAGCGGTCTCGGAGTTGATGCCGCCGGCCACGGCCACCGGGATGCCGACGGCGCCCGCTACGGCCTCCAGGTCGGCGAAAGGCGCCTCGGCCCGCATCTGGAGGTCAATGGGCGTGTGGACGCAGACGTATGCGGCGCCCAGCGCCTCAGCTTGGCGGGCCCGCTGCACCAGGCGCTCCCGGCTGCCCAGCCCAACCAGATCCACGTTCACCCGCGCGTCGTACCGCCTGGCCGCCTCGACGCACTCAGCAATGGTGGCGTCCGACGCCGCGCCGAGCACATGGACCACGTCGGCGCCTGCCTTGGCGGCGCACTCGGTCTCCACGCGGCCCGCGTCCATCACCTTCATGTCGGCGATAATCGTGGCTGCTGCGAACTCCCGCCGCAGGGCGCGCACGGCGTCCAACCCCTCGCTCTTGATGAGCGGTGTGCCGGCTTCGACCCACTCGGCGCCGCCCCGCACGGCCTCGCGGGCCGCCCTGAGCGCGCGGTCCAGATTCACGAAGTCCAGCGCTACCTGCAATACCGGCTCCATCGGGTCGCCTTCTGCCTGGTGTTGTCGCAAGCTACGGTCGGACAACGAAATATAACCCCGGCGCCCCGCGCGCGCAAGGCCCGGCCTGCCGGGCCTGCCCGCGCTACTCCTGTGCCGCGTGCCGGACCTCAGCCACCGATCGGATGCGCAGCCGACGCCGCACTTCGTCGGGCGTCAGCCCGCCCTTTGCCCGCACCACGAGGTCCGTGGGCAGCTCGGCGAACGCGTCGAAGTAGTTGTCCGAGAACGTCGCCTCCAGTCCGTCAAGCTGGACCCGGACGCCTTTGGCGAAGGTGTCTGCCGTGACGCGCACCGCGAACACATCGTCGGCCGTTTGAGCGAACTCGGTCTCCCACCCGGGGACCGTGAGTTCCATGTGCTTCGGCGGCAGCAGCAGCCACGCATTGCGGGCCACCTCGCGCCCGTCCTTCACAAGCCGGCACCAGAAGTAGCGGTCCGCCGGGTCTTCGAGGTCCAGGTCCGTCTCATCGCGGGCCGCTGCCGCCAGCACGCCGTTGGCCGGCACGGAGACCGGCCTGCGTTCAGTCCAGTACTGCTGGCCGTCCAGGCTGCCGCAGCCACAGACCAGTTCGCCCTCGAATCCTGCAAGGCGGTCGTTGACGACCGTCACCGTGAACCGTCCGTCGCGACGGTCAATCACCGGAAGCACGGGGGCGAAGAAGCGGCGGGCGTAGTAGTAGAGGGCCTTGGGGCGGCCCGCGTAGTCAATGCAGCTCCAGCTCGTGCCCGGCCAGCAGTCATTGAACTGCCAGAACAGCGCGCCGGCCGTGCGGAACTTGCGCGCGCGCCAGTGCTCCACGCCCACCTTCACGGCCTCTGCCTGCATGAGCTGCATCAGATAGACGGTGTCGGCGAAGTCGCCCGGCACGCGGAATAGGGCGCTCAGGTAGCGGTAGAGCCTTTCGGTGCCCTCGTGGCTGCGCTGGCGGTGCTCCATCTGGCGGCTCTGCGTGTGGTGGCCGCCGGCGGGCACGTAGTCGCGAATCGTCTCCAGCGCCGGCGGCGCCTGCATGCCGAACTCGCTGATGAAGCGGCCCCTGTAACGGCGCTGGGCGTCGGGATGCCGCCAACCGTGCCACATGTCCCAGTAGTGCTGATCCCCGTGAGTAGGGCTGTTGGGGCTCTCGCCGCCGAAGGGACTGCCCGGCCAGTAAGGGCGCGCGCCGTCCAACTCAGCGACGACGGCCGGCAGTATCTCATGGTAGAGCTTGTGGCCCGGGAACGTGCCGTCCTTGCCGTAGAACTGATGATTCTCATTGCTGCCGCACCAGAGGACCAGGGACGGGTGGTGGCACAGGCGCCGTACGTTGTCCTGCGCCTCGGCCCGCACGCTCTCGCAGAACCAGTCCAGTTGGTCGGGGTAGGGGGCGCAGGCAAAGGCGAAGTCGTGCCAGACCATCACGCCGTGCCGATCGCAGGCGTCCATGAACGCGTCGTCCTCGTAGATGCCGCCGCCCCAGACGCGCAGCATGTTCACGTTCGCCTCGGCCGCTCTGAGCACCAGCCTGTCGTAATCCTCCGGGCTGAGGCGCGGAAGGAAGCTGTCGCCCGGCACCCAGTTCGCCCCCTTGCAGAAGACGGGCTCGCCGTTGACGGCGAACACGAAACCCTCGCCCTCGTCGTCGGCCTCGCGGCGCAGCTCGATCCGGCGCAGGCCGAGTCTCAGGGAACGGGGGCCGAGTTCCTCAGCGCCGAGCACGCCGCGGACCGTCAGCTCGTAGAGGTGCTGCTCGCCCATGCCCGCCGGCCACCAGAGGCGCGGGTCGGCGACCTGGAACTCCAGGTCCACGACGTTGGCGCCGGGAGTCGCGTCGCAGGAGCCCGAAGCGGTCAGAACGCCGTCGGGGCCGGCCAGTTCCGCCTGGACGGCGGCCGCGCAGGGCTTGAGCGCCTCGATCTCCACGGCAACGCGCACGTCAGGCGCGGCGGGGTCCGACCAGTCCACCTCCGTCCGGACGTCGCGCAGTCGCCCGTTGCTGACGGCCTCCAGCAAGAGGGGCCGCCAGATGCCGCACGTGTTCAGGTCCGGGCTCCAGTCCCACCCGGACGCGTACTGGGCCTTGCGCGTGTAGATGCGGTAGGCGGCCTCGGGCGCCCAGAAGGGGAGGGGGCCGTGCCTTCCCATCAGGGCCTCGCCGACGCGCCTGGCCGACTCGAAGAGAACGTGGATCGTGTTCCTGCCCCCTCGGATCACGCCGCTCACGTCCCAGCGCCATTCGCGGAACATGTTGTCGGCGCGGCCGAGCGTCCGGCCGTTGAGCGCAACCGTGGCGAAGGTGTCCAGCCCCTGGCAGACAAGCTCGACGCGGCCGGCTTCAGCAAGCTCGTTCGGGCATTCGAACGACCGGCGATAGAGCCAGTCGGCGTCGGCGACCCACCGCACGTCGAGTTCGTTCATCCCGTAGAAGGGGTCGGCGATGCAGCCGGCGACCATCAGGTCCAGGTGGACGCACCCCGGGACGGTGCTCGTGGTCCATTCGCCGGGCCTATCGAGTTCGCTTTGCAGGTCGGCGGACTCCGCCTGGCGGACCTGCCACGTGCCGGTCAGGTTCAGAATCATGCTTCGACTGTCTCCTGTCGGTGTGCAACGGTTTCGGTGAGTCGCGGCCACGCGAGGCGAGCAGCGGCAGCGGCCGCCGCAACACCCGTCAGCGGACGAACACCTGGCCTCCGTCCACTACCAGAGTCTGCCCCGTGATCTTGGCGGCCCGCGGACTTACCAGGAAAGCCACCGCCTCGCCGACGTCGTCCCAGGTGACTTCCTGCTTCAGCGCGGTCAAGCCGATGTAATACGGGATCACCTCTTCGGGCTCTATGCCGCGTTTGCGGGCGACGGCCTTGACGTAGGTCTCGTTCCAGATCTTCGATTCGGTGAAGACGTTCCCCGGGCACACTGCATTCACGCGTATCCCGTGCTCCGCCAAGTCCAGCGCCCAGCCGCGGGCAAGATGGACCTCCGCTGCCTTCGTGGCGTTGTAGGCGCTGTTGTGCCTGGACGCTTCGAGGCCCGTCTTCGACGAGATGTTGATGAGGCTGCCCCCCGTGCCCTGGCGGATCATGCGCCGGGCTGCCTCCCTGGCGACCAGAAAGTAGCCCGTCAGGTTCAGGTCAAGTGTCTTGCGCCAGGCGTCGAGCGGGAACTCCGTCAAGGCGTGGGCCGGCGCCATTCCCGCGCAGTTGACGACGATGTCTATGCCGCCCAGCGTCCGGACAACGCACCCGAGCAGTTCGCGCACCGAGTCCTCGCACGTGACGTTGGCATAGAGCGGGAAACCCCAGCCGTCGCCCGGCTGGTCCTCGATACGCCGGGCGGTCTCGCTCGCGCCGTCCAGGTCAATGTCGGCCAGCACCACGTGGACGCCCTTGCGCGCCAGGCACAGGCTGATGCCGCGTCCCAGGCCGCTGCCCGCGCCGGTGACCAGCGCCACCTTCCCGGCCAGGGCATCGGTCGCCCCCTCGCCGGCCACCAGCGTGCGGCGGAACCTCTCCACCTCCCATCCGCGCAGAAACTCCAAGGCTTCCTCGCTCAGTCCTCTCGGCCCACCGAAACAGGCGGCCACCGACAGCGTTTCCAGTATGGCCTTCATCGTGGTCGCCACCGCGTCGAGGAGCTTCGGCGTCACGGCCGCGCTGAACAGGCCGACACCGGACACGAGCACGCAGAGCGGCGTGTCAATCCCCGCCTCGGCCCCTTCGAGCGCCCCCTGGACGGAGTCGGCCACTTCGGGCAGGTCAGCCGGCAGGTCAACGTACAGGGGACGGTCCCGGCAGTAGACGACCTCGTCGGGCATGAGGGGGCTGACCCGGCAGAGCTCCGAGGCCTCGGGGAGCGCCAGGAAGCGCACGACGCCTTCGTCGTCGTCGAATCGCACCAGTGCCGGGCGGTCGAGCGTCCGGGCGTAGAAGCGCCGCATCACGGCGGTCACGTCTCCGATCACGTGTGCCTCGGCCTCCTCAGCCAGCCGCTCGATAGCCGGCCGAGCGGCGCCCTCGCGCGCTTGCCTCGCCCGCTCTTCGATGGCTCCGAACACCTCGCGCGTCACCTGGAGGGCCCGCTCGGCGTCATCGCCCGTCACGAACAGGCCGTGGTTCTCCAGGAAGATGATCTCGGGCATGCGGCCGTGCTCGGACCTGTAGGCGAGCAGGGCGTCGTACATGCGGCGCGCCAGCGTGTAGCCGGCGCCCGCGTACTCGATCAGCAGGTAGGGCGGGTCAACGTCCCCGAACAGCTCAGCCAGCACGGCCCGGCCCTCGACGGCGCAGAGGAGGCCGTTAACCATGGAAGGATGCGTGTGCACGACGCAGCGGCCGAGCATCGCGTGCAGGCTGGTCTCCACCGACGGACGCCCGGACAGCTCGTCCACGCAGGCCTCCGCCAGGCGCCGAAGCACCTCCGCCTCCCGCGCGTCCGGCTCCAGCTCGCCCGGCGCCTTGTCCTCGACGATGGCGATGCAGCGGGCCACGTCCACCAGCCG
>LJUE01000157.1 GCA_001303885.1 Planctomycetes bacterium SM23_32
TTCTGCCCGTCGGCCTGGCCGCTGCTGTTGCGGCGGTCCTGGTCGCGCTGATCCTGCGAGCGCTCTTGCGCGGGGCCGCGCTGCTGCTGTTCGGCACGGCGGCCCAGGAGCCGGCCGCCGGCGCGCAGGCATCGGAGGACGAGCGCCGGGCCACGCTGAAGATGCTGGCGGACGGGCGGATCACGGCCGGCGAAGCCGCCGAACTGCTGGACGCACTGGGCGCCGGCGAGCGCCGGGCCGTTGCCCGCGGCGCGGCGATGTCCATACTGGGGGCCGTCCTGGTCGTGGTCGGCTTCATGCTGCCGTGGGCCCACGTGGAAGTGGCCGGCGTGGAGGGCTACCAGGCGGGCCACCACGTGGGCTTCCTGGGTTGGCTCGTCCTGTCGCTCGGCGTCCTGCCGGCCGTGCTGGCCTGTGTGCCAGCCCTGGACACGCTGGTCAGGCAGGGCCTGCTGCGGATGCTGCTCGCCTGCGTGGGGGTGGCGTTTGTGGCTTGTCTCCTGGCGAACCCGATCATCAAAGGCGTCCTGCCGGGCATCGGCCTGGTTGCGGTGTTGGGGGGCTTCGGGGTGCACCTGCTCAGCGCCCTGGCGGAAGCGGGGATCCTGCAGCCGCCTCAGCACGGCACAACAACGGAGGACCCGTGAGCCTGGCCGCCGCACGTGACGCCACGGCCGTTCCGGCGAAGAGGTGGGCCTGATGGGCACACGCCGCCTGCTCGACAACTCGGCCAGCCCGCACGCGAAGCTCCGGGCCGTGGGGCTCGACGAGGTGCGATGGACGGAGGGCTTCTGGGCGGACCGCTTCCGCCAGTGCGCCGCGGTGACGCTGCCGCACCTGTGGAAGCTCGCCGCCGACCCCGATTGGGGCCACGCCCTGGAGAACCTCCGCATCGCCGCCGGCCTGGCCGAGGGCACGTTCGCCGGCACGCACTGGCAAGACGCCTGGGTCTACAAGTGGATCGAGGCGGCGTCGGTGGTCTGCGCCCTGACCGGCGACGGCATCCTCGAGCGGCAGATGGACGACGCGATCACCGTCATCGCCGCCGCCCAGCAGCCCGACGGCTACGTCGCCAGCCAGGTCACCGCGCGCGGCTGGGAGCGCTTCCAGGACCCCCGCCATCACGAGCTTTACGTGATGGGGCACCTCATCACGGCCGCTTGCATCCACCATCGCATGACGGGCAAGGGCAGCCTGCTCGCCGTCGCTCGCAGGGCAGGCGATTACCTCTGCAGGACGTTCATCGAGCGCGACCCCGCTCTGGCCCATTTCCCCCTGAACCCGTCCGTCATCATGGCGGCCGTAGAGCTCTACCGCACGACGGGCGAGCGCCGATACCTGAAGCTGGCGAACGCCTTCATTGACGGGCGCGGCGCCGCCCCGGGCGGCAGCGACCTGAACCAGGACCGCGTACCGCTTCGCGAAGAGACGCAGGTGGTCGGCCACGCCGTCTTCTTCACCTACCTCTACGCGGGCGCGGCGGACGCCTTCATGGAGACGGGCGACCCGACGCTGCTGGAAGCCCTCGAGCGTCTTTGGGAGGACCTGACCCGCAAGCGCATCTACGTCACCGGCGGCGTCTGCGCGCTGCACCGGGGCTTCAGCGTGCGCGGCGGCAACGTCTGGAGTGCCGACGACGTGCACGAGGCGGCCGGGCCCGACTTCCACCTGCCGAACGCCACCGCCTACAACGAGACCTGCGGCCAGGTCGGCAGCTTCATGTGGAACTGGCGCATGCTGCTCGCTACCGCTCGGGCCCGCTGCGCCGACCTGATGGAGTGGACCCTGTACAACGGCATCCTGCCCGGCATCGGCCTGGACGGTGCGAGCTGGTTCTACACGAACCCCCTCCGCTGGCACGGGCGCGAGCACGAGCTGCTCTCTCAGGACGCCCATCAGCGGTTCCAGCCCGGCACGCCGCCGGCGCGCCACCAGATATGCTGTCCCACCAACCTGCTGCGCACCTTCGCGGAGCTGCACGGCTGCGCCTACAGCACCTCTCAAGAAGGGGCCTGGATGCACCTTTACGGTGGGAGCGAGTGCGACCTGGGCCTGCCGCGCGGCGGACGCATCAGATTGCGCCAGGAGACGGACTACCCGTGGGACGGCGAGGTGCTGGTGCGCGTCGAGTCGGCGCCGGAGGCGGAGTGCACCCTGATGCTGCGCATCCCGCGCTGGGCCGAGGGCACGGAGCTGAGCGTCAACGGCGAGCCGGCCGAGGCTGACGCACGGCCGGGCAGCTACGCCGCGCTCCGCCGACGCTGGTGCGCCGCGGACGAGGTGCGCCTGTCCATGCCCATGCCGGTGCGGCTGATCGAGGCGCACCCCCGCGTGGAAGAGGCCCGCCATCAGGTGGCCGTCACGCGCGGCCCGCTCGTCTACTGCCTCGAGTCGCCGGACCTGCCCGAAGGGATGCGCGTTTCAGAAGCCTGCCTGCTGCGGGACGCCGGCCTCACGCCGGCCCTCGAGCCGGACCTGCTCGGGGGCGTCGTCGTGCTGGAAGGGCAGGTGTTGCGCGTGCCGGAGGGCGACTGGTCGGCCCGGCTTTACCGGCCCGTGCCGCCGGCAGAACCGGAATGGATGGGCGTTCGCCTTATCCCCTACTACGCCTGGGCCAACCGCGGCATCTCCGAGATGACCGTCTGGCTGCCCATCGCCTGACTCTGCTTGACAGCCCGCGGCGGCCGGGACTATAAGGTGCCTCTTTCGATCCTGCGGCGACCTCTACCGCCTTCTCACACCCCGGAAGGAAGACGGCAATGGCACTGACCATCGAATGGCGCAACCGCGTTGACCAGTGGCGACGCGTCCTGGGTGACCTTCTGTACCGGCCGCTCGGCGACGTGCCGATGGAGGGCTTCGTCACGACGGCCCAGCTCACGGCCGGGCAGGCGGCGGGCGGGCCGTTCCAGGCCATGCCGCCCGGCACGCCGTGGGGCGCCAAGTGGGAGTACGGCTGGTTTCGGGGCACGGTGACGCTGCCCGAACAGGCGCGTGGCGAGCGCGTGGCCCTGCGGCTCGACCTGGGCGGCGACGCCGCCGTCTACGTGGACGGCCGTCACGCAGGCGCCCAGGACGGACAGCACCGGGAGGTCACGCTGACGGGGGATGGCGTCCCCGGACAGAGCTACCAGGTGCTGGCCGAGGCCTACGCCGGGCACGGCACCATCACATGCGGCGGCGGGCCGGTGCCTTACGGCGTGGAGACCGTGCCGGAGGCGCCCCCCACGCAGCGCCGCGTCGGCACCACCACCTTCGGCATCTGGGACGAGGAGGCATACCAGCTCTGGATGGACGTGGAGACGCTGGTGGCGCTGCGCGACAGCCTCGACCCCGATTCCCTGCGGGTGGCCGAGATAGACGCGGCGTTGCGCGACTTCACCGTGGTCGTGGACCTGGAGCTGCCGCGCCAGGAGATGCTGCTGACCGTGAGGGCGGCCCGTGACCGGCTGCGCCCGCTGCTTCAGTGCGTCAACGGGACGACGACGCCGCTGATGTTCTGTTTCGGCCACGCGCACCTCGACGTGGCGTGGCTCTGGCCCCTGGCCGAGACAGAGCGCAAGGCCGTGCGCACCCTCTCCACCGTGCTCGCCCTGGCCGATGAGTATCCCGAGTACCGCTATCTCCAGAGCCAGCCCGAGCTGTTCCGTATGGTCAGGGAGCACTACCCGGAGCTCTATGGCCGCGTGAAACAGGCGGTCGAGTCGGGCACGATCATCGCCGAGGGCGCCACGTGGGTGCAGATGGACACGAACGTGGCCGGCGGCGAGGCGCTGATAAGGCAGTTCCTCCACGGCAAACGCTTCTACCGGGACGAGTTCGGCGTCGAGTGCGAGCTGCTTTGGCTGCCGGACGTGTTCGGCTACTCGGGCGCCCTGCCCCAGATCATGCGCGGCTGCGGGGTGAAGTACTTCTCGACGGCCAAGATCTTCTGGAACTACAACGGCGGCGATCCCTTCCCGCACAACACGTTCACCTGGGAGGGCATTGACGGATCGCGCGTGCTGGTGCACCTGTGCAACGACTACAACTCGCAGACCTCGCCGCGGGCCGTCATCGGCCGATGGCGGGAGCGCGTGCAGAAGGACGGCATCTCGACGCGGCTGATGCCGTTCGGTTGGGGTGACGGCGGCGGCGGGCCGACGCGCGACCATCTGGAGTTCCTGCGGCGCGACCGCGACCTGGAGGGCGTGCCCAAGACGCGGATGGCGTCCCCGGTGGACTACTTCAAGGACCTGGAGAAACGCGGCGTGCCCGACGTCAACTATGTCGGCGAGCTCTACTACCAGTGCCACCGCGGCACGTACACCTCGCAGGCCCGCACGAAAAGGGGCAACCGAAGGAGCGAGTTCGCGCTGCGCGAGGCCGAGACGTGGGGCGCCGTCGCCTCGGCCCTCAGGGGCTTCACGTTCCCGGCCGCGGAGCTGGAGGCCGCCTGGAAGAAGGTGCTCGTCAACCAGTTCCACGACGTGCTGCCAGGCTCATCCATCGAGCGCGTCTATGAGGAGGCGGAGGCGGCGTTCGCCTCGGCGATCGAGACGGCGCGGCAGGCCGCCGCGTCCGCCGCCGGCGCCCTGTGTGAGGATGACGCCAGAGCGGTCACCGCCTTCAACTCGCTGTCCTGGGACCGGACGGCCCTCTTCCCGCTGCCGGAGGGCTTCGAAGGCGCTGCGACGGCCGAGGGCGATGCCCTGCCCGTGCAGGAGGTGGAGGGCCGGGTCCATGCGGAGGTGAGCGTGCCGTCCTGCGGCTGGACCACGCTGCACGCCGCCGAGAAGGCCGAGGCGCCGAACGCGCTGACGGCCACCGAGAGCCTGCTCGGAAACGACTTGCTGCGCGTGGAGCTGAACGAACGCGGCGAGATCACCAGCATCCTCGACAAGGAGACAGGCCGCGAGCTGGCCGCCGGCACGTGCAACTGCCTGCGCATGTACAAGGACGTGCCGACCGCCTTCGACGCCTGGGACATAGACAGCATGTACCCGCTCACGCCCGTGCCCCTGCCGGAGGAGGCCGAGGTCGAGGTGGTCGCCGCCGGGCCGCTGGTGGCGGCGCTGCGGGTGCGACGCAGGCTGCACGCCTCGCAAATGGTGCAGCGCATCGTCCTGCGCCGGGGCAGCCGACGGGTGGACTTCGAGACGACAGTTGATTGGCAGGAGAGCCACAAGCTGCTGAAGGTCAACTTCCCGGTCGCCGTCCACGCCAGCGAGGGCATACAGGAGATCCAGTTCGGCCACATCCGCCGTCCCAACCACAAGTCGCGCCTCTTCGACGCCGACCGCTTCGAGGTCTGCAACCACAAGTGGGCGGCGCTGGCCGAGGAGGGCCGCGGCTTCGCCGTGCTGAACGACTGCAAGTACGGCGTCAACGTCGAGGGCAACAGCATCAACCTGACGCTGCTGAAGTCGGCGACGGCGCCGGACATGAACGCCGACACGGGCGAGCAGCGGTTCACTTACGCTTTCTACGCCTGGAGGGGCAGTCTGGCCGAGAGCGGCCTGGTGCGGGAAGGTTACGAGCTGAACGTGCCCGTCATGACCGGCCCGGGGGCGGCCGGCCGGGCGTCGCTCTTCCGCGTGGACGCGCCGAACGTGGTGATCGAGACGGTCAAGCCGGCCGAGGACGGCTCCAGCGACGTGATGGTGCGCCTCTATGAGGCCGGGCGCACGGCCAGCCACTGCACACTGCAAACGAGCCTGCCCGTCAGGGCGGCCGAGCTGACCGACATGCTCGAAGGGAACGGGCGGGCGCTCGAGGTGGCCGACGGCGCGCGGATGGCACTGGAGTTCCGCCCCTTCGAGATCAAAACAGTGCGGCTGAAGCTGTAGCCCCGCGGCCGGGGCTTGTCCGCCTCAGGCGCGACGGCTGCACCAGGCAAGTGAAGAGGAACGGGCGGGGGGCGGTCAGAACGCTTCTTCAGGCGTCCTGCACTTACCCGCGGGAATTGCCCCGCCCGCTCTCTTCTTACCAACTC
>LJUE01000158.1 GCA_001303885.1 Planctomycetes bacterium SM23_32
TTACGCAGGCTGGGTGGCAGGACATGTGGCGAGGAAGCCAGGACGCGTCTCTGCGCCAGTATCTCAAGGAGATCGGCGCCTACCCCCTGCTCGGCAGGGAAGAGGAGCAGGAGCTGGCGCGGCGCTTCCGGCGAGAGGGGGACCGGGGGGCCAGGGACCGGCTGACCCTCTGCAACCTGCGGCTGGTGGCTAACATCGCCAACGACTATGCCGGTCGCGGCCTGGAGCTGACCGACCTGATCGAGGAGGGCAACCTCGGCCTGCTGCACGCCGTGGAGAAGTTCGACCCCGACCGCGGGTTCCGCTTCAGCACCTATGCCACACACTGGATCCGCCGCGCCATCCGGCGGGCCCTCAACTCCAGCGCGCGCACCATCCGCATACCCACCTACATGGTTGAGATCGTGGCCAAGGCCAAGCAGGCCCAGTCCGCTCTGCGCGCCGAGCTGGGCCGCGACCCCACAATGGCGGAGGTGGCCGAGCAGCTCGAACTGAGCGGCACGCGGGCCCGCTTGCTGCAGCGGACGATCTCCGCCGACACGACGAGCATAGACGCCGGCCCCCTCTCCGACCGCGACGGCCAGGTCTCGCTGGCCGTCATCCTCAGGGATCCCGACGCCGAGCGACCCGACAAGGTCGTGTTCGACGCGATGGAGCTGCAGGCCCTGGACGACCTGCTGGCGACCATTGACGAGCGGGAGGCACAGGTGCTGTCGCTGCGGTTCGGGCTCGACCGCGACGGCCCTAAGACGCTCCGTGAGGTAGGGCGCGAGGTGGGGCTGAGCCGCGAGAGGGTCCGCCAGATCGAGAAGGGCGCCCTGGAGAAGCTCAAGGCGGCCCTCGAAAGCGCCGGCTACGGCTGAGCCTCCCGCCGGCCCGCTGCCTGCCCGTCGGCCGCCCTCAGCCGGCCCCCTCGTCCGACTCCATGATGCCGAAGGCGTTCCCCTCGGTATCCTCGCAGGTGACCAGGTACCCCACCCCCGGCACGGCGCTCTTGGGCTTGATGATCCTGCCCCCCTGGGAGGCGACTCGCGCCGCGAACTCGTCAGCCGAGGGAACGTCTATGATGTTGGTGATGCCGTCGGACGGCTTCTCCCGCCGGGCAATGCCGCCCCCGATGCAGGGCTCATCCGAATCTCCGGTCTCAACAAGCCAGTAATCCAGCGGCCCCTGCCACTTCGTGATCCTCCAGCCGAAGACCTCACGGTAGAACGTGGCGGCCCTCTCCGGATCGTCCGCGCTGATGTCGAAATGGACTACTCTGGGCACCTGCGCACCTCCCTTCCCGCAACGCGTTTGCGTGCACCTTCCCCAGATGGCTCTCTCTGGAGGCACCCGGCTCAACCCACCGGACCTTACCACGCCCTTTCAGGCGCGTCAACCCCGGAAGCCGTTGTCTGCGGCTCCACCCATTGGACTCCCGAGCTTCGGGCGGCTACAATGCGTCCGGAACGCCTCGTGAGCGGCCATTCTGCGCCCCTGCATGCCCCGGCCGATGGCATCCGGGATAACGTATGGCCGCGCGAGGAGAGGAGGCACGATGGACCTGAGCAGCTACATCCGCAGCATACCCGACTGGCCGAAGCCGGGCATCGTCTTCCGCGACATTACGACCCTCTGCCGGGAGCCCGACGCGCTGCGGGCGGCGGTGGATGCGCTGGCGGCGCCGTTCGAGGGCGAGCAGATAGACCTCGTGCTGGCGGCCGAGGCGCGGGGCTTCATCTTCGGCGGGGCGGTGGCCTCCCGCCTCGGCGCCGGCTTCGTGCCCGTGCGCAAGCCCGGCAAGCTGCCCGCCGAGACCATCGAACGCAGCTACGAGCTGGAATACGGCGTGGACACGCTCGCCGTGCACCGGGACGCCATCCGGCCGGGCGACCGGGTGCTGGTGCTCGACGACCTGCTGGCGACGGGCGGCACGGTGAAGGCCTGCTGCGAGCTGGTGGAGGAGTTGGGCGGGGAGGTGGTGGCCTGCGCGTTCCTGATCGAACTGAGCGCCCTGGGCGGGCGCGAGAAGCTGGCCGGCCGCCGCGTCGTCGCCCTCATTGACTATCCCACCGAGGAATAGGGGCAGTTACCTATTTCCGCCGGTTGGCCCCGAGAGGGCCTCTCGACGCCACATCGGCCTCAAGACGCGAAACAGGCATCTACCCCCATCCGTCACGCCTTCGTCCAGATGCGGGTGTTGAGGTCCAGGTCCTCGACGATGCCCGCGGCAAAGCGCAGGTCCCGCAGGTACTGCTCCACCAGCTCCCGGTCCGCCATCGCCCCGAACCAGCGCGGCTCGAACATGTTCCGCCGCGTCGTGATGGCGATGTAGGCCTTCGAACGCACGAAGGCGAAGTAGACCTGCCTGCCGGCCTTGCGCTTGAAGGCGAGCAGCCGCTCCATCAGGCTCGGGCTCAGCACGTAGCGGGCCTCCACCTGGTCGTCGCCGTAGACGGCGAACTCCCGCTCGAACTCCGGGTCCTCCAGCTTCACCAGCTCGCCGCGCCGCACGAAGTCGAAGGCGTCCTGGAGCTTCTGGCCCAGCCAGCCGAGCGCCTTCTCGGCCACGTCCGGCAGGACCACCGTCATGCCGCGGAACTCCTTGTTGAAGTCGGCGATCACGAACAGGCCCCTGAAGATGGTGTGCCAGTGGGTCTGCGTCGTCTTGCCGGTGCTGGTGGTGGTCTTATACTGCGCGTGCAGCTCGGAGAACTCGATGGCCGTGGCGCCTATCCGCCCCGCCACGTAGTCCTCGCCCTGGAAGCGGTCTATGCTGTGGTTGAAGATGCCGCTGGCGCGGAACTGCTCCGGCGAGATGTGGCCGTCAGGATCGTACCGGAGGCCCGGGTCCACGTAGCGCGCCACGGCCCCGACCACGCGCCGCTTGAACTCCTTCTTCAGGGGGCCGCTGCGCAGTGCCCCCATCCCCAGCACGACCAGGAGGGCGGCCGCCGCGACGATGATCGGCAGCATCGGGCTCCGGTGCGGGGCCGTCAGCACGAGCACGAGCCCTGCGCCGGCGGCCACGAAGAGCGCCGTGCCCCCCAGGTCGCGCCAAAAGCGGCGCCGCCGGACCTCCAGCTCCTCCAGCACCGGGCGCAGCTCGGCCTGGTAGAACGCCTCGAAGTCGGCCCCTTCGCTCATGACGGCCGCTCCCTGTCCCCGTGGGGGCTGAGCCGCCCGCCGACGTCCGGCGTCCGGCGCTCCTCTTCAAGGGCCTGCAGGAACCGCCGCTCGCGGAACCCCGTCATCGAGGCCACCACGCTGCTGGGGAACATCTGCACGGCGTTGTTCAGGTCCATCACGGCGGCGTTGAAGGCGCGGCGGGCGGCGCTGAGCTGCTCCTCGACCTCGTTCAGCGTGCGCTGGAGGTGCATGAAGTTCTGGCTGGCTTTCAGCTCGGGGTAGTCCTCCACGACCACGAGCAGCCGGCGCAGCAGCTCGGTGATGCGGTTGTTGACGGCCACCGTCTCGTCGGTCGAGAGGCCCCCCGCCTGCGCCTTGGCCCGCAGCTCGGTCACCTCGCGGAAGACCTCCGACTCGTGCTTCGCGTAGCCCTTGACCGTCGCGACGAGGTTGGGGATCAGGTCGTAGCGCTTCTTCAGCATAACGTCTATGGTGGCGAAGGCGTTCTCGCAGCGGTTGCGCCTCATCACCAGGCCGTTGAAGATGAAGACGAAGGCGAGCAGCAGCACGACGGCGACGCCGATGGCGATCTCCATGGTTGGCTCTCCTCAAGCTGATACGCGCGCCGCGCGCCGGCCATTCACCGGCTGGCCGCCAATCGTAGAGGAAGGCCGCTGCGGGTGCAACGGGCGGCTGCGCACGGCAGCCCGCCGGCGCCGGCTTTGACAGCCCGCACGCGCTGTAGTATAAAGCCCGAGTCCCCCTCACCCGCGCTGCCGCAGGACCCTGACCCGATCCGGACGAGGGGAGCGGCTTTCCGGGAGGCCGATCGCGTGGCAGACAAAGATACGGTGGTGCTCGCCTATTCCGGCGGGCTCGACACGTCGGTCGCCGTCAGGTGGATCCAGGAGACCTACGGCCTGGACGTGGTGACCCTCACCATAGACCTGGGCACCCACGAGGACCTGGCGGCGATCCGCCGCCGCGCCCTGGACGTCGGCGCGGTCAAGGCGCTGGTCGTGGACGCTAGCGAGGCGTTCGTCGAGTACTTCATCTGGCCGGCGCTGCGAGCGGGCGCGCTCTACGAGGGCGTCTACCCGCTGGCCACGGCGCTGGGACGGCCGCTGATCGCCAAGCTGCTGGTGGACACCGCCCGGCAGGAGGGCGCCGGCGCCGTGGCCCACGGCTGCACCGGCAAGGGCAACGACCAGGTGCGCTTCGACGTGTCCATCAAGACGCTGGCCCCCGAGCTGGACATCATCGCCCCGGCCCGCGAGTGGGGCATGACGCGCCAGCAGGAGATGGATTACGCCGCCGAGCACGGCATCGCCGTGGACGTCAGCAGGAAGAGCCCCTACTCCACCGACGAGAACCTGTGGGGCCGCAGCATCGAGTGCGGCGCGCTGGAGGACCCCTGGGCCGAGCCGCCCGAGGACGCCTACGCGTGGACGGTCAACCCCGCCGACGCCCCCGACGAGCCCGAGTACGTGCAGATCGAGTTCGACCAGGGCGTGCCGGTCGCCCTGAACGGCGAGCCGATGGGCGGGCCGGCCCTGATCGAGGAGCTGAACCGCCTGGCGGGCGCCCACGGCATCGGCCGCATTGACCACGTCGAGAACCGCGTGGTCGGCATCAAGAGCCGGGAGATCTACGAGGCGCCGGCGGCCGTCGCGCTGCACGCCGCGCACGCCGTGCTGGAGGGGATGACGATGACGCGCCCGGCGCTGCGGTTCAAGGGAGCGGTCAGCGCCCACTACGCGGACCTGATCTACGACGGGCTCTGGTTCAGCAAGTTTCATCAGGACCTGGCGGCCTACGTGCTGAGCAGCCAGCAGGTCGTCAGCGGCTCGGTGCGCCTGAAGCTCTTCAAGGGCCAGGCCACCAAGGCCGGCGTGCAGAGCCCCTTCTCGCTCTACAGCAAGGCGCTCGCCACCTACGATGAGGGGGACCGCTTCGACCACCAGGCGGCGCTCGGCTTCATCGCCCTGCACGGCCTTCCGACGCGCACGCAGGCCCGGGTCCTCAAGACGGCGCTGCCGGAGCAGGAGGTGCGGCCCAGGCTGAGCCCGCCGGAGATCAAGCCCGACTGAGCCCTCAACCACAACGACACGACGTCGGTCCGGCCGCCGTCCAGTCCGACGGCAGGGCGCCGTCAGCCATGAGCATCCACATACTGCCCACCAGCGTCGTCAACAAGATAGCGGCCGGCGAGGTCATCGAGCGGCCCGCCTCGGTGGTCAAGGAGCTGGTCGAGAACGCGCTTGACGCCGGCGCGCGGCGCATCGAGATCCAGCTCGGCAACGGCGGCGCGGACCTGATCCGCGTGGTGGACGACGGATGCGGCATGGACGCCGACGACCTGGCCCTGGCCCTGGTGGGCCACGCCACCAGCAAGCTGACCAGCGAAGATGACCTCTTCGACGTGCGGACGATGGGCTTCCGGGGCGAGGCCCTGGCCAGCATCGGGTCCGTCTCGGATGTGCGCATCGTGTCCCGCACTGCCGACAGCGACGCCGGCCATGAGGTGGAGATGCAGGCCGGCGTCCAGGGCGAGGTCAGGGCATGCGGCGCGCCGCCCGGCGCGCAGGTCGAGGTGAGGAACCTGTTCCACAACGTGCCGGTGCGCAAGAAGTTCCTGAAGTCCGCCGCCACCGAGATGGCCCACATCAGCGAGGCCGTCACCCGGCTGGCGCTGGCCCACCCGCAGGTGCACTTCGTGCTGACGCACAACGAGCGCAAGGTCTTCAACCTGCCGCCGGCCGACGGGCTGGCGCAGCGGATCGGGGAGTTCTTCGGGCGCGAGATCGCCGACAACATGGTGCCCTTCGGCAGCCAGAGCCCCGAGGTGGACGTGGAAGTACACCTACGTGAACGGCCGTTACGTGCGCAACCCCGCGCTGATGCACGCCATCGCCGAGGCCTACGCCGGGCTGATGACGGCGGGGCGCCGGCCGGTCTGCTTCGTGTTCCTCACGCTTGACCCCCGCTCGGTGGACGTGAACGTGCACCCGACAAAGCTGGAGGTCAGGTTCCGGCGAAGCAGCGACGTGTACGCTCAGGTCCTTGCGGCCCTGCGGGACGGGCTGCGGAACGCCAGCCTCACCCCCCGGGTGACGCTGACAGGCGAGGCGCCCGGCGCGCCGTCCCAGACCCGGGAGGGCGTGCGGCAGGCCATAGCTGACTTCTTCGCCGGTGCGCATCCCCGCGACGAGCGCCGGCCGGCGGCCTTCACGGCGTCTCCCGGGCGGGGGGCCGCCGCCGGAGGGGGCGCGTCGGCTCCTGCGGCCCAGCCGGCGCCTGTGCCTGCGGCCGTCCCCGAGCTGAGGGCCCGGTTCGGCAACTGCATCCAGGTGCTCGATGCCTACATCGTCGAGGAGTGCGAGGAAGGCGTCCGGCTGATTGACCAGCACGCGCTCCACGAGCGCATCCTCTACGAGCGCATCAAGCGCGGCCTGGAGGAGGGCGCACTGGCCAGCCAGCAGCTGCTGGTCCCCGAACTGGTCGAGATGCCCCAGCAGGAGTTCTACGCCGTCATTGACCTGAAGGACGACCTGGCCCGGTTCGGCATGGACATCGAGGCGTTCGGCGAGCGGACCATCATCGTGCGCTCCTTCCCGCAGGTGCTGGGCCGGTTCGACGGACGGAGCTTCTTCCAGGACCTGCTGGACGAGCTGGAGGGGCCGCAGGAGGCGCGCAAGGTGGACGGGCGGCTGGAGAAGCTCACGCAGATGATGGCCTGCCGGGGCGCGGTGAAGGCCGGGCAGCGGCTCAGCGCCGGCCAGATGCGCCAGCTCCTCGAGCAGCGCGACGCGCTCGGCCCCGCCGACACCTGCCCCCACGGCCGGCCGACGGCCGTCCTGCTCACCCGTAAGGAACTGGACAGGCAGTTCCGCAGGACTTGAGCCCGACCGTGCGGGCCGCCCATAGAGACCAAAGGGAGTGACCGAGCGATGACGCCGCAGATCCCCGCCGCCAGCCCCGTCGTGCGCCGGCATCCCGGCAACCCTGTCCTGTCGGCGGCGGATGTCCCCTACCCGTCCGTCCTCGTCTTCAACGCCGGCGTCACGAAGTGGCGCGGCCGCTACGTCATGGTCTTCCGCAACGACTACGAGCTGCGCGACGGCGTCTGGCCGCAGAGGACGAACCTGGGCCTCGCCACCAGCGATGACGGCATCCGATGGCAGGTCGAGCCGGAGCCCTGCTTCGTTCTGGAGTCGCAGGAGGTCCGCCGCGCCTACGACCCCCGGCTCACCGTCATCGAGGACCGCTGCTACGTGTGCTTCGCCGTGGACACGGCGCACGGCATACGGGGCGGCGTGGCCGTCACCGACGACTTCCAGCGCTTCGATGTCCTGAGCCTCTCGGCGCCCGACAACCGCAACATGGTGCTCTTCCCCGAGCGGCCGGGCGGCATGTTCATGCGCCTGGAGCGGCCGTTCCCGATCTACGGCCGGGGCGCGCCGGAGGCGTTCGACATGTGGTTCTCCCGCTCGCCGGACTGCCGCTACTGGGGCGACGCGGAGCTGGTGCTCGGCTCGGAGCAGGTGCCGTACTGCAACAGCAAGATAGGCCCCGCCGCGCCGCCGGTCCGCACGGAGGCCGGCTGGTTGACGCTGTTCCACGCCGTGCAGAAGGACCCCGAGCGCGAGCTGCCGAGCTGGCACGGCGGCTGGCACAAGCTCTACGTGGCCGGCGCGGCACTGCTCGACCTGGATGAGCCGTGGCGCGTGGTCGGCATCTCGCCCGAGCCTGTGCTCGCGCCGTCCCCGGAGGTGGACTACGAGTGGCAGGGCTTCCGGGGCGGCGTCGTCTTCCCCTGCGGCCTCATCGTGGAGGACGACGGCGAGGTGAAGATCTACTACGGCGCCGCCGACACCGTCGTGGCCCTGGCCACCGCCCAACTGCACGATCTGATCGCCCTCTGCACCCACGTGCCGGGCC
>LJUE01000159.1 GCA_001303885.1 Planctomycetes bacterium SM23_32
TCGACGTGGTGCTGTTGCAGGGCATCACCTCGAGCGGCAAGACGGAGGTCTACCTCCAGTGCATCGGCGAACTGGTCGGCACGGGCAAGCAAGCGATCGTCCTGGTGCCGGAGATCAGCCTCACCCCGCAGACCGTGCGCCACTTCGGCAGCCGTTTCGAGCGCCTGGCCGTGCTCCACAGCCGGCTGACCGAGGCGGAGCGGCGCAGCCAGTGGCAGAGGATCCGCCGCGGCGAGGCCGACGTGGTGATCGGGGCCCGCTCGGCCATCTTCGCCCCGGTGCCGTCGCTGGGGCTGCTGGTCATAGACGAGGAGCACGAGAACAGCTTCAAGCAGGACAGCACGCCCCGCTACCACGCGCGCGACACGGGCATCATGCGGGCGAAGCTGGACGACGCGCTGGTGGTGCTCGGTTCGGCCACGCCGAGCCTGGAGAGCTACCACAACAGCCTCATCGGCAAATACACCCGCCTGGTGCTCACCCGTCGGATCGGCGGCCACCCCCTGCCCCCGGTGGAGACGGTGGACATGCGCAGGGAATGGGGCCAGGGGCGGCGCCCGCGGGTGATCAGCCGCCGCCTGGAGGCCTGCATGCGGGCGAGCCTGGAGCGCGGCGAGCAGGTCATCCTCTTCCTGAACAGGCGGGGCTTCTCCCCGTTCATCCACTGCCCCCGCTGCGGCTACGTGCTGAAGTGCCCCCGCTGCGACATCACGCTGAACTACCACCAGCGCATAAACGCCGTGACCTGCCATTACTGCGGGCTCCAGGAGCGGCCCCCCACCGAGTGCCCCGAATGCGGGCTGGGCGGCATCCGGTTCGGCGGCACGGGGACCGAACGCATCGAGGCGGTGGTGCGTGAGCTGTTCCCCGAGATCGGCGCGATCCGCATGGACAGCGACACCACGCGGGCGCGCCGCGCCCACGAGCAGAAGCTGGGCGCCTTCCGCGAGGGGGCGGCCCAGATACTCATCGGCACCCAGATGATAGCCAAGGGGCTGGACTTCCCGACGGTGACGACGGTGGGGGTCGTCAACGCGGACGTGGCGCTGCACGTGCCCGACTTCCGGTCGCGGGAGCGCACCTTCCAGTTGCTGGCCCAGGTGGCGGGCCGCACGGGCCGCGGCCCGGCCGGCGGGCGCGTCATCGTGCAGACCTTCATGCCCGAGGACGCCAGCATCCGGGCGGCAGTCGGTCACGACTACGAGGCGTTCGCCCGGACGGAACTGCCGCTGCGTCGCGAACTCCGCTATCCGCCGTTCGGGCGGATGGCGCGCGTCATCTGCCGGGGCCGACGCCTCGAGCGCGTGCAGCGGTTCGCCGCCGACCTGGGCCAGGCTCTGCGCAGCATCGCCGCCGAGCAGGCCGACGGCGTGCAGGTGCTCGGCCCCGCCCCGGCGCCGGTGGCGCAGATCAAGCGCATGCACCGCGTGCACCTGATGATCAAGGGCCCGGACTCACGCGCCGTGCAGTGCGCCCTGGACGGAGCCCGCAATCTGCTGAAGGGGCCGTCGGGCGTGCTGGTCGTGGTGGATGTGGACCCCGTCTTTATGCTGTAGAGGCGCCCCACAAGCCGCATCGGAGGGCCGAAAAAGGGTTTGACAAAGCGCGGCCAATGCTATATCATCCGGCCCGTTTATCCGGCGACTCCCGTTGCCGGGCCCAATGGGGGTTGGGATGTTCCGTTGGCTCACGAGCATGAGTCATTCCTTCATACGACCGTTGCTGTGCGTCGTGGGTGGGAGGAGGTGGTGCCCCGCACTTCATAGGCTTCCCGTGTGAGAGTCTGCGGCGTGTGTCAGCATGATGGAGTTCAGGACCTTCCTTCGAGGGGAAAGCGGAGATGAGCGCAAGCGAGCAAGAAGTCAGGAGCCAGATCGCCGAGATGCGAGAGGCCCTTCAGTCGGCTCGCGCATCTGCCAGGACAGGGAAGATCATCGGCGTACTTGGGGTCCTGGTCGGACTGGCGATAGTGGCGATCTACGTCGTCCTGTTCATTGGCCTGGGCAAGTCCGTGGTGAAGTCCGACGAACTGCCCCGAGTCCTGAGGGCACGGGTCGAGCGCCTGCAGCTCGACCGAGCCGTCAGCCAGATCATCGAGGAGGCGGCGCCCGCTTACCTGGCTGAGGCCCGCACACTGGTGGAAGACCTCGAGCTGCCCAAGCTGGCCTCGGAGGAACTGCAGTTGATGATGAAGGACCTGGAGCCCGTACTGCGCCAGGAGCTGGAAAGGGTCAGGCCGCAGCTGCAGATCGTGCTGGAGAACCAGCGTGAGCAGACGCTGAACGCGGTGGAGGGCATGCTGCAGCAGAAGCTGAACGCCAGGCTGCAGACCATCATCAGCCGCCAGGGCCAGCGCATCTCCGAAGAGCAGGGACTCGACGAGGCGACGCTTCAGATGGTAGCGACCAACCTGGTGGACGCCAGTGGGGAAGCCTTCCGAGGCATGATCGAGAAGCGCAAAGGCAACCTGCAGGAAGAGCTGGCCGAGATGCAGAAGCTTCTCGACCAGGTCCCCCCGCTGGGAGAGGACAAGCAGGAAGTCATCCTCGAAGACCTGGGCAAGGTCCTGGTGGCGCTGCTCAAGCATCGCCTGCCGGAGTACGTGTTCGAGCCGGACGAGCTCAGGCCGCCCGGACGGGTCGTGCCGGTGGAGGCCCGGGAGCTGATGGAGAAGGCCCGTGAAGAGGCCGCGGCCGCCCGCGCCGCCGAGGCCGCCAAGCCTCGCGCGGAGATCCCGCCCGAGGTCCAGGCGGAGATAGACCGGGTGCTCGAGCGCTTCGCCAAGGGCGAGGAGGCCGAGGCAGACCTCAGCAACGTGCCGCCGGAGTTCCGTGAGCAGGTGAAGGCAGCCATCGAGGCCGGCCGAGCATCCAGAGCCCGCGCACAGGAAGCGGCTGAGGAGCCCGTCCGCGAAGTGGCTCCGCAGCCCACTCCCGGAGCGCCGCCGTTGACGGCTCCGGAGGAAGTCGAGAGGATCAGGAAGGAGGCCGCTCGCAAGGCCGCCGAGGCCGCTGCCAAGAGGGGAGCTCCCGAGGGGGTCGGACAGCCCCAGGTGCCGACCGAGGAGGAAATAGAGGCAGCCAAGCAGCGAGCCATCGAGGCCGCTAAGGCCGAGCCGCAGCAGCCGGCTGCCGGGCCGCCCGCCCCTGACCCGGACCTCCAGAAGAGGATGGAGGAGGGCAGAAGGAAGGCCCAGGAGGCTGCCGAGGAGGGCGCGCGGAAGGCTGAGGAAGCGGCACAGGAGGGCGGACAATGAACGAGAGAATCTCCGAGATGGCCCCTGAGTCCGAAGAGCCCAGAGGCGGCATTCCGCAGAGCGTAGCGGACGACATAGCCGTGCTCGCCGCCGAACTGAAGGCCGCGGAGAAGCGGGCCGCTACAGGATGGAAGGTGACGGCCGTGGTCTGGGTGATCCTCCTCGCGGTGATCGCCGGCTATCTCTACGCGCTCGTCTACAGGCCCCTGAAAGACCGGCTCGAGGCCGAGGCCATCATCCAGATGGGCGTCTCGGCGGTCAACAACGCGCTCGCCCAGCAGGGAGTGCCGGACATCGAGTCTCCCCAGCTGGCCTCGTGGGCGGCCGGCGAGCTGAAGCGGCTGGCACCCCAGGTCATGCAGGAGCGGGTCAAGCCGCGGCTGCTCGACCTGCAGGACCAGCTGCCCGCGCTGCGGGCGAAATACGCCGCGCAGATCCGGTTGCGCGCGCCCGATCTGATGGACGAGGGCGTCGCCAAGTTCGAGAGCGATCTGCTGCCCCGTGCCAACGAAGCCCTTGTCAGCTGGCTGGACCAGAAGCTCGACGAGCTCCTCGATCAGGTTGACGAGGACCTCAATCGCGCCATCAGCCAGATGGTCGCCGACGTGACGACCAACGTTGACACGGCCCGGGACCCCGACAAGATGCGGGCAGCCCTGTCCAGCGCGCTCGAGGAGGCCATGGGCCCCATCATGGACCAGATGTTCGAGAATCTGGACGAGAAGGTGGCGACGGTGCGCGGCAAGATGCGCGGGCTTGTCAGGGACTACTGGGCGGACAACCTCAGTCAGACCGATAAGCTCGAACTGCGCCTGGTGCAGCTTGTGCGCGCCCTCTTCAGCAAGGTGGGCCGCGAACAGGCTGAGGAGCCCGGCGCGTTCGCCGAGCTGCGCGCCCTGCTGGAGGGCATCGAGATGCCCGGGATGGCCAGGATGGAGATCCAGCGCAGGGCAGCCCTGCCGGAGTTCCACATCGAAGATGTGGATCTGAGCAACGTGCCCGCCGATCAGCGCGACAACGTGCGTGCCGCCATCGAGGCCGGCCGCAAGATGGCAGCCGCCGCTGCCGGCGCTGCTGCTGCTCCGAGTCCGCCGTCCGCCGCCGAGGAGGCGATGCGGGAGGCGGCCCGCAAGGCCGCCGAGGCGGCTGCCAAGAGGGGCGCACCTGCGGGCGTCGAAGGGCAGGCCGGCCCTCCCTCACCGGAGGAGATCGAAGCGCTCAAACAACGGGCCATCGAAGCCGCTAAGAAGGCGGCCGAGGGCATGCCCACCGAGGCGCAGGAGGCGCAACAGGAGGCGGCGCGCAAGGCCGCCGAGGCCGCTGCCAAGAGGGGCGCACCTGCGGGCGTCGGAACCCAGCGCAGAGGCCCTTCACCAGAGGAAATCGAAGCACTCAAGCAACGGGCCAAGGAGGCCGCTGAGAAGGAGGCAGGCGTCCAGTAGCCGTCGCGGCCCCTGTGAAGAGCGCAGCATGGGGCGGGGTCACCCGCCGGGTCGGGAGGGGATCTCCGGTTCCTCATTCATCGCTATGCCCCGGTAGGCCCTCCCTGCTGCGCTCTTCCCTTTTTGCCTCGGCCAGCAACCGGTAGAGCCCGTGCAGTTCGCCCACGCACCGAGACGCGGGCCACCTTGTCTTCAGCCGGCTGCGGGCCCGGCGCCCCATCTCCCGGAGCAGCCCGCGCATGCCCGCCAGCTCCACCAGTAGACGTGCCCACGCCTCGACGGCGGCCGGAGCCAGCAGGAAGCCGTCCCGGCCGTGCCCCACGAACTCCTCCATGCCGCTCACCAGGCTCACGGCCACCGGACGCGCCGCCGCCTGCGCCTGCAGCATGGTGTAGGGCATGCCCTCGAACCGCGACGGCATCGCCACCAGGTCGCAAGCCGCATAGAGCGGTCCAAGGTCTGCCACCCGACCCAGCAGGCGCACGGCCTGCCCCAGGCCCTGTCTCCGCACCCGTTCCGAGAGCTCCTCCCGCAGCGGACCATCGCCCGCTATCAGCACGCGCAGGGATGCGCCGCCCCCCAGCGCATGGCCCACGGCGTCGAGCAGCACGTCATAGCCCTTCTGCTCGCAGAGCCGCCCCGCGGCGAGCACCACCCGCTCGTTACGGGCAAGCCCCAGTTGCCGCCGCGCCTGCGCCTTCGTGAGGCGCCCGGGCGCACCCGGCTCGATGCCGTTCGGTATCACCACCGTCCTCTCGTAGGGCACAAGGCGGTGGCACAGGACCAGGTTCTGCTGGTAGCGGCTGAGCAGCACCAGACGGTCGGTCCATCGCCCCGCCAGGCGCTCCAGACCCAGGTAAACGGCCTCAGCGGCCACTCCCCCGCCCCGCCCGAAGGGCAGGACGTGGGGCGTGTGCACCGTGGCGGCCCCCGTCAGCCTGCCGGCCAGGCGGCCGAGGAAACCGGCCTTGGCGCAGTGCGTGTGGACGACGTCGAAGCGCTCGCCGCGGCACAGCGCCAGCAGCCGCTCGAAGGCCACCGCATCCCGATGCGGCGCGATGCGGCGCACCATGGGCACCTCGTGCACCCGGCGCCCGGCCTTCCGCCAGGCCCGGAACCGCTGCCGCACAGAAGGGTCCCGCTCGGCCGAGGCGGCCAGATGCAGGTCGAACTCCTCAGCATCCGTGTGATCCAGCAGGCACTGCACGTGGTGCAGTGCGCCCCCCACCAGCGGCTCGACGGCAATCA
>LJUE01000160.1 GCA_001303885.1 Planctomycetes bacterium SM23_32
GCCTCAACCGTCTCGCGCGAGTTGTTGATGATGATGAGCTGCTTGCGGAAGGTCTCGCCCGGCAGGAAGTTGTGGTCCTTGGAGGTGAACCGCTCCGGCTTGCCGGCGATGTAGGCCAGCAGCGGCATGTTGTTGCGATAGAGCGCCAGGGCTGCGCGGCCGGCGACCCAGTCGCCGGGGTCGTTGGTCATGTCCATGCGCCTGTAGGCCTGGGCGATGTAGTCCGGACTGAAGCCCGGCCTCTGGAGGCCGTCCCAGTCAACGGCGAAGTCCTTCCGCCCCTCGTCCGCGCCGTCGCGCAGCGACCAGAAGTGGCCGTAGCCGAACTCGCTGAAGGCCGAGACCCCCCATGTGCGGAACGCGTGCCAGTTGTCGGTGATGTACATCGAGCGCACCTGATTCTTGTCAGCGTGGCCGAGGCTGGAGACGCCCACGGGCGGGTACGGGTAGTCCCAGCGGTACCAGACGTCCTTGGTTCGCCACTGCTCGGCCTCCCAGCGCAGGTTCGCCTTGTCCTTCTCGGTGAGCTGGAAGGCCTGGTCGCCGAGGAACTGGGCGTTCCACTCGCCCACGCAGAACTCCCAGGGCACCGGAGCGCTGCCGAAGGACCGCTCGCCCTTGTACCAGCCGCGGTACATCGTCCAGTCCAGGTCGTAAGGCGTGTCGTACTCGCACAACAGCAGCGGCTTGACGCCCTCGCTGGACCAGTGCTCGAACCAGTCGGACACCTCCTGGATCGGCGTGAAGTTCAGGTAGAGGTTGATGGTGTGCATGGTTCCGAGGGTGCCCGACGAGTGGTGGTAGACCACGCGCGTGGGGTCGAGGCCCTCGACGATGGACTGGACGAGCAGGCCCCTCTTCGCGCCGTCATGCACGCGCGGGCCGACCTCGCCCACCTCGTTGTGTAGACCGTCGATCAGGTCGGGGTTGGAATAGCCCCCGTAGCCGAGGGAGTTGTGGTTCATCGAGTACATCACGACGGACGGATGGTTCCCGGCCATGCGCACGTAGTAGGCCGCATGGGCCGCGTAGCCGTTCGTCTCAGCGGCGTCCGCTGCATCCCACTGGTAGTGGCCGACGTGCGGCTGCGAGAAGGCCACCAGCATGCCGACGTCGTCGGCGGCCCGCAGGATCTCGGCGTAGCCCAGGTGCGAGCCGGGCTGGCAGCCGTAGTTGTGCGTATAGACCGTGTTGACACCCCATGACTTGAGGCGCAGCAGCGACTCGCGGGCGGCATCGTAGGTGGCCCAGGCAGTCCCGAAAAGGGCGTTGTCCACCGGAACGACGAACGAGTAGAACCGGCTGCCGTTCAGGTAGAAGTCCTTGCCCTCGATCCAGAACTCCCGGAACCCGAAACGCTCGGGGTGGGATAGGTCCAGCTCGGCGCCGTCGGCGTCGAGTAGGGCGAGCTGGACATCGTAGGCGTTCTGGGGGGTGTGCACGTCCCACAGCCTGTCGGGCTTCCACCCTTCGCCAAAGGAGAAGCGGCCGCCAGACAGGTCGGCGGTGGTGAAGGGATCGCTCAGGACCTCCTTGACCGCAGCCCGGTCCTTGCTGATCCGGGCGCGCAGCCGGTAGGTGGTGTCCGTCTGCAGGTTGTCCAGCGCAGCCTCGAAGGCGATCTGCCACTTGCGCACGGATGTGCTCACCCTGAAGCTGCTGATTCGCGGCCCCGCGGGGCTGCTGACAAGGAACGCGTCGCCGCAGAGCCCCCGGCGCGCCACGCTCCCGCGCCCTCGTCTGGGGGCGCCGGTGTCGCTGAAGATCGCCACTACGTCCGAGAGCGGCAGGGCCTTGACGTGGAGGGACAGGACGTGCTTCTGGCCCGGGCGGCATGCGGAGGTTATGTCGGCTTCGCCCCCCGGGAACAGGACCTCGCCGACCTTCTGCCCGTCAACGAAGACGGTAGCATGAGAGTTCAGATACTCCGTGGAGAACGTGATGCGCCTTCCCTGCCAGTCCGCGGGGATCTCTATCTCGCGCTGGTACCAGGCGGCCGTCACGCTCCTCGCGTCCAGATCCTGCCAGCTCGGGTGGCGGAAGAGCGTCTGCGTGTCCTTCTGGATGTATGAGGTGATCCCGGGCCACGATCCGGGCACCTTGAAGTACCCCCATCCCCCCTCTGGGACCCTATCAGCCGCCTCGCCGGCAGGCTGCCAGCGCCAGAGGCCGTTGATGCAGACGCGCTCGCGGGTCGGTGTCGCCTGGCGGAATGCCTTCCCCAGATCCCAGACGGCCTTCACACCCTCGGGCAGTATCATGTCCCCACCCTCCTGACCGGCTGCCTGCCGCGGCGGGCAGCAGGTGAGGACCGCCACCGCGCATGCCACGACCCCGGACCTTCGGGATATCCGACGCATCTCATCTCTCCTCTGTGCCGACACGGTGGTGAGCCTACGCCAAGAGCCGGCGCCGGTCAACCCTGCAGTTCGGCCTCCGATGCCAGCGTGCCCAGGTCTATCGGGTAGTGGCCGAAGCGGTCCATCAAGCCCCAGAAGTAATCGTAGGCCTCGGGGCTCACGTCCGGGCCGACCGAGTGTGCGGAGAGGCCCATGTAGCCGCCTTCTGCGGCGCTCGACAGGACGCGGTGGACCTCGCGCGCGATGCTTCGCCGGACACCGCCGGGCAGTACGTGCACGTTGCAGACGTTCCCCAGGAAGAAGAAGCGGTCGCCGAACCGCTCGCGGACCCGTTCGACCCGCATGCCCGCCCGCGGCTCCATGTAGGCGAGCCCGTCAATGTCGGCCTCATCGAGTAGCTCGAGCACCGGCCAGGTGTTCCCCTCGCTCTCATAGCTCACCCTGAAGCCCAGCGCGTGGAAGGCAGCCACCAGCCTCTTCAGGTTCGGGAGGAAGACCCGCTCGTACGTGGCGGCCGAGACGAGAGGGGCCCTCCGGGACGCGAAGTCGTCGGCGATGTGAAGCTGCACCCGAGGGATGCCGGCCCTCTCGACGGCGGCCAGCCCCACGGCGATCAGGTGGTCGGTCATGCGCTGGACCATCTCGCGGGCGAAGGGCTCGTCAGCGGCCAGGTCCTCGAGGAAGCGCTGCAGCCCGCGCAGACGCCAGGTGCGGCTGAAAGGCCCGCCGAGCTTAAGGACCGGGCAGTAGCGCGTGCACACCTGTGGCAGTTCCGTCACGAGACGCTCGAAGCGGCCCTCGGCCGCCGGGTCCTCGAAGGGCAGTCGGTCCAGGTCGCAGCGCTCCTTCACCGCGTGTTCGAGGTGGACGGGCATCGCCATCGCGCCCGGCAGGTCAGCCGTCACGAGGCCGAAATCGTCCCGGCGGAGCGTGCGCCCCTGCCGGTCGCGGCCCAGCTCGGCGGCCCGGCTCGGCCATGGCCCCATCACCGGGACCATGAGCACAAGGTCATGATCGAACCGTTCGCGCAGATCGGTGTCCGGCGGAAGGCCACGTTCGGCCAGGTAGCGCGTGCGGAACTGGGGCCAGTAGTTGTCGAAGAACGGAACTCGACCCGGCAGCCGACCGGCCAGCACCGCCCGTACGCGCTCGTAGGCCTCCAGCGCCCGGGGGTGCCGACGAATGGTCGCCAGGTGCCCGATCGGGTCCAACATCATCCGTCCCCTGCCGGTCGTGCGAGCAGAGGCCCGGCGCGGCCGGGCCTGCCCAACGCGCCCCCTCCGGCCAGCGCTGCGTTGCCGAAGAGTCAGTGTGAAAGGAAGACGACACCGGTTCGCACGCCGGTGAGCAGGCTGCCAAATGTGGCGAGCGCCACCATCGTGGCCTCCCCGATGATAACGCCCAGGAGGAAGTTCCGTCCGTTCCGCAGCGCATTCCCCCCTATCTTCAGGGCCAGCGTCTTCGCCAACCACCCCAGAAAGAAGGAGAACCAGAGCTCACGGGTGCACCACGAGACCGCCATGGCGAAACCCAGCGGGTGGACGGGCCACCAGTACAGGAGCCCGCGCAAGCCCAGCAGCGCCGCCATGCCGGCCGCCCCAGTGGCTAGGCCGCCCCATCGCGGGTCGGCGCTCTGCCAGGGCTTGGAGATCATCAGGTGCACGCTGTTGTAGAGGTTAGTCATGTGGTAGACGTGGCTGCTGCCGATGGGCACGTTCAGCGCGCCGCGGTCGTAGTAGACCCACCGCAGGCTCGAGTAGCCCGCGACGGCGAGCGCGACGGCCAGCGTGACGAGCATGATGGGCAGGAACAGGCGCCGCCTCCTCTCGAAGACGGACGATATGCGCAGCGCGTTCATGGCGTGCGGGCCGAGCAGCTCGCGGCAATCGTGGATCAGCACCTGCCCCTGCACGCTGGCTACCACGGCCGCCGGCGCGCTGAATATGCGGCCCCCTGAGACGCCATGCAGGAACCACGAGGGGCTCCAGTAGTGCTGCGTGAAGAAGAGCCCCCCTTGCGCCACCATGCGGCAGTGCACCATCACCACGGTGAAGGTGAGCGCCACCAGGGCGACGGCCGTCCCCGCGCCCACGCCGAAGTACACGTTCCAGGCCACCAGCCCTGCCAAGGCGGCCAATAAGCCCCAGAACGAGAGCCGGTAGCCGATCGGCTCCTTCGAATCATCCAGTGCGCTCCGCCCGAGCGCCTGCCGGAGCACGGCCCACAAGTGCCATCGGGCCATGTAGAGCATGCCGCCCGCCAGGGTCAGGAATGCCCCGGCCTGCTGCCACTGAAGGAACGGCCCGGACCGGCCGCCTTCCAGCGGGAGGCCGATGCTGTGGGCGATGACGATCTGGAGGCACATGAATGTGTAGAAGAACCAGATGCTCAGCGACACGTCACTCGGCACCAGGAACGCAAACCCTATGGCCAGCGGGTAGATCTTCCCGTCGCTGATGTTCACGTAGTGGAGCGAGGTCTCCGAGAACACGCGCCAGAAAGGGACCAGGGGCAGCCAGCCCATGTCCGCGCCGAACAGGAGAGGAGAGAGCCGGATCAGGCCGAATGCGATCGTGAGCAAAGCGCCCACCAGGAACGCCTTGCTGCGCATCGGCGCGGGCAGGGCGCGGCCCTCCCGGGCGCCTTCGGTGAACTCCAGGGGCACGCGCGCCGTAGCGAACATGAGCCGCTCCGCGTCGACCCATTGCCGCCGCAGGATGCCGCCAAGGAAGAACGTGGCCAAGTAGTAGAGCCAGATGTAGGCCCCCCACGTCGTGAGGACCCTCGACCACTGCCTCCAGGGCACGCGCACCGGCTCACCCTCGGGCGTGCCCTCGAAGAACTTCCTCGCCGCCGGGCTCCGGGGGTCCTTGCTCAGCAGGATGCCGTCTGGCGCAGCCGCCAGCACGTCGTCCTCCCAGTACAGGTCCGGCCGCTGCGACAGGTACGGGGCAGACGCCACGGCCGGCAGCAGATTGCGCATCAGGCCGCTGGCCGGCACCGTGGAGGCCACGATCATCATGCACCAGACCAGCATCAGCTCAGACTGTCTGAGCATCCAGGCCCGGCGGACCAGGCGCAAGAGCAGATTGACGCCGAGCGTCAGAAAGACGAGAAAGGCGAAGACGCCCGCGGGGAAGTGGTTACCCGTCAGGAAGGTGTTGCCGATCCGGTAATCGTTGACCGGCACCAGTAGGCACAGGCCGACGACACCCACGAGCCCGATGATGAACGCCCGCCAAGTCACTTGTCGGATCCCCCGCAGCGCCGCCCCCGCCCTGACCTGCCCCCACGAGTGGTGCCGTTCGCCAGGCTCGTCTTCCCGCAGCCGACAGGGGCTGGCAGAGGGAACCGGACTCAGGTTGTAGTGGCGCCGGGACGGGAGGGAATGGTACGCTCTGCGTCCGGTCATGTCAACGAGTCGGAAGCGGCCGAACGGGTGCCCTCGGCGAGTTCACGGCGTCTTGAGTGTCGACCGCACGGGTGTCCGTGCGGCACGTCACATACGCCAACAGGAGAGGCCCAGATGGACAACCAGGGCCGCCTGAACTGGTCCGCCAGGGCTT